>JAGHYK010000156.1 GCA_017743695.1 Chloroflexota bacterium | reverse complement strand
CGGAGTCGGCTTCCAGCCGACTTCCATGTGCTGAGGCGGGGGATTGATCCCCCCGACGGCGAGTTGCCAGATTATTTTTTAAAATTTCATCAGACTTGTCCTGCTACGGATCGGCGCGTTTTCCCCCTCCGCCCTGCGGACACCTCCCCCGAATCCACAGGATTCGGGGGATGCAGGGTGGGGGTCCTACGGCTTGCCGGGACAGGTGGCATGATACGGCACATCGGGCCCGACGTATTGCTGCCACTTCTCCAGCGTCAGGTTGCGCGGCAGGCGGCGGCGGGCTTCGGCAATCAGGTCCTCGGCGCGCCACAGCCAGACCCGTGCCATGCCATCCGAACTTCGCTCACCTCCACCCACAGGCTGCTGCCATCTTCGAGGGGAAATTCGATGAGAGAGGACATACGATGCTCTTTTCAGGAAATACAAGTGCGGGTCAGGCTTCACCCGCCGAAGAGATTGGGAGCGGCGAGAATTATACCAATGCTAATGCGCAAACAATTTGAAATTTCTGCGCTGGAATTTCCAACTTCTCTGCCCATTTCTGGCGGGAACGTTCAATCCACTGGTCGAAATTGTCATCTTCGGGGTACTCGTCGAAGGGTGCTTTGGGCGTTTCGGGCAGGCAGCGTATCAGACGCATGACTTCATCGCGACGGAGACTTTCTGGGAGCGGATTCCCCTGCCAGTCAGCAATCACTGTGTGAAGGTTGCGTCCTTGTTTTAGAAGCAGGAACAATCGTTTTACGCCGGTCTTCTTCATTGCACTGCGAATACCGTAAGGCAAGCGACGAATTTCATCGGGATTGCGAATTTCTGCCAAATCTTTATAAAAGGTGCTGGTCGTGAGTTCATCCACCTGATTGACAAATTGCATGACTTCATCGAGATTCAGGTCCGCGCTGGTCTCAGCAGCAAGATAAAGTTCTCGTCCTAATGTTTCCATTTCAAATTCACGGCTCAGGTTTTCGCGCTTGCTCTCGTCATATACCATGACCGGGATTTGCGCCAGTGAGCGATGTTCTTGACTGCGTTTTTTCAAGCGCTCCTGCCAGTTGCGGGCATGGCGGATACGCTCATTGTTCATCGTAGAAGGAACGAAATTGTAAATCGTGATGTCGCGCGGCTCTTCCCAGGGACGCAGGATGCGCCCCATGCGCTGCGCCAGTTGCAAAACTGTCCAGGGCAAGTCATAGTTCACCAGAATAGACGCATCTTGCAGGTTATACCCTTCCGAAATGGCACGGCTGGCAACCAGCACCTGAATTTCCTCGTCCGGTTTTCTGTTTTCTGGCAACACTTCGTTGGCAATGGGCGCAAAGCGGCGCAAAATTCCGTCTAAATCGGTAGCACTTTGCTCTACGGCTGTTTCGACTCTTTTGCTATTGCGCAGGAGTTTCCTCAACGAATCCGTAACATAGCGCGCCGTATGATGGTATTCACAAAAGACCACCACCTTTTGATTTCCTGCTGAGCGAACAATTTCTGCCAGTTTTTGGATTTTTGGGTCTCTTTTAGGATTTTTCAGACGACGGAGCTCTTTTTCCCGACGTTCGATAAACGCGGTAAGCTCTGCCTGACGAGCGAACGAATAGGAATAGGCGCCCTGTTTCATCTTCTGGCATACATCCCACACTTGTTCAGGCGATGAACAAAATTGATGGAGAAACAATGCTTCTTGAAGGGGCAGGCGTTCCCCTTCTGGGTTGGGCAGGTCAAACAGTGTTTCTTTTTGCGTGGTGCGGCGTCTCTCCTCTTTACCAGAATCGGCGGCTTTGTAGAGCAATTTGCTTTCCAGAAGTTCTGCAAAGAAATCATCGAAAGGATTATCGTAGCGAATCGTCTCCAGGCGGATACGGCGCGGGAAATAGCGTTTCTCTTCACCAAAGCGGACAAATTGCTCACCATTTTCGTCTTTTTCTCCAAAATGACGAACGACATCTGGCGTATTCAAAACTGTACAAACAGGTAACTCTGCCAGGTCTTTGAGTTTGTTTACGCTCCAGGTTGTGGCATCTACTTCCAGACCAATGGCTGTGTTCACTTTGGCTTTTGGCGGTGGTAAAAGGTTTAATTGACTTTGCACTTCGTCAATGCTTTTGCCGTAAGGCGTGGCGGTAAGCAGCAAGACCCTGCCTTTATTTTCCCGTATCGCCTTTTGAATGCGCTCATTGCTGATGCGTAAATCGCCGTCGGTGCCGTCTTCGTTACGCAGATGGTGCGATTCATCCAACACAACCAGCGTTTCTTCCGTTACCCCGCGCAGTTCGTGTTCCAGAATGGGTAAATTGCTATCTCCATCCTGACGCCCCAGTGTATGATATGAAAATTCAACACTGGAAAGATGCGCTGCTCTCATCCATCGTCGCCAGGTTTCACGCATTCCGGCCGGACAAATCACAATAGCAGTTTGCACTTCCGAGCGCATTCGCAAATATGCGGCCACATGCGCGGCGATAATCGTTTTCCCCAACCCTGTGGAAGCCACCAAAAACGCCCCGTCATGCTCCAGCAAGGAGCGCAAAACGCTGGATACCACACCTTTTTGATATTCTGCCAGCGGAGGAAGTTTGGGCGGCACCTCCTCATCAGGCAGGCCATACAATTCCAGCAGCGCGCGAGCATAAATGATGTAGGGGTCGTATTCTGCCAACCATTGTTTGAGGGCTTCAATCAGTTCTTGCGTAATGGAGGTCGCTTGTTCAAAATAATGGTCGAAGCGCTCAACGAAAAAAGCCACATCGTCGGGGTTGGTCACGACATAGCCTGCTTCGCGGCTGGTACACAAGCCATGATAGGAGAAATTTGCCGAAGTCACCACTGCGGCAGATACATCGGCAATATAAAGTTTGGCATGGTGATAAATATAGCGAGCCTCCAGCCAGGCGGGCTGCTCCTCCCCGGATTTGCCCACAGACACGACCATCCACCCTTGCTCAAGGGCTTCCAAAAGTTGTTTCATGGCGCGCGTGCGCCCTTCTTGTGAGCCTTGCGAGAGTTCGCGGATGAATTCTTCCAGCATTTCTTTGGCGCGGTCTTCGCCCCCTTCAGGACGACCGACCAGCAGGCGTACCCGCTTGCCGCGTAAGGTTTCCTGTAAGGCTTGATAGCCGGATGCTTCGAAATAAGCGGTGGCAATGCGCACTTCGCTGGCATTCTGGAGCGTGGCTTGAATGCAGTGAAGTGCCGCAGCGTTTGCAGAGAAAAAGCGAAGTTCAGAGTCCATACGCTACCCTGCCATTTACTCCTCTTCGCCAGAATGACATACCACAAGCCGACGCGCCGTGTTGATGCCCAACAAGCAGGTTTTCTGGGCATCAAGGCACATACCGCCTGTCTCGCGGGCGGATTTCTATTCGATGTCTACCTCCGTTCCCATCTGGCGGAAGGTTTCGCGCACCTTCTCTTCGATGTCGGCTTCGTTGATGGCGCCATCGCTGGCTTCGAGGGTGATTTCCAACTTGCGGAAACGTTCCTGCAGCAGGCGCAGCAAACCGAACAGGTCGGAGGCTTTGCCAAGCGGCAGGATGAATCGCAGACGCAGCGCGCTGCGCGTCGTCGGCGACCCCGGCGCAACCTGCCAGGTCGTGGGGGAGACCGTTGGGGCAGCGGCAGGCGCAGTCTCAGCCACATTTCCAGCAGGAAAAGCGATGCCGGGAGGTGTGTAGGCTGTCCCGGTCTGCGCTTTCTGCTGTTCGCAGATCTGGGCGCGGATGAGCACTTCCCCGTTTTGCAGGCCGGGAGTGACCTCCTCCTTGAAATACCGGCATTGGGGCTGACCATTTTCGTCGAGTTCACCCAGTCCAAAGAGACCCTGGCGCACGCCCTCGGCGATGCTGTTTTCCCATACCTGCCGCCCAACGGCCAGGATTTCCCCCGGCGTGCGCGAACCGCTCTCGGCCAGTTGCTGGGTTTCCACAAAATCACGGTTGGCAAGATAGCGCTGTTTGATGACCAATGGCGCCAGTTTTTCTACCAGGCGGCCCTCGCTGCGCAGACGCTCGTAGACGCGTTCTTCCAGATACTGTTCGCCGCCATAGGTGGGAATGCCCAGGTCGAGCCTGGTCAGGCCATCTTTGTCCGGCAGGTAGAGCAGGCGGTAGAGGTGGCCGATTTGCTCCTGCAAGTCTTTGGCGGTCTGTTTTTCCTGGTTTTGCACGTTCTGGCGCTGATCGGGGGTCAGGGACAGTGCCTTGGCGCTCAGCAGGCCGGTCAGGGCCAGGTGGCGGCGCAACAGGTTTTCGAACTGGATTCGCTCGGTCGCTGAGGGGACGAGAAAGAAGAGCGTGTTGCGGTGGACGCGCGGGGTCTGTCCCTTTTCGGTGAGGAAGCGCTGCATGAGGGTCGTATCTGCATCAGACAGGATAATCAATTTAGGCGCCGGATCGTCGGGAATATCGCTGGGACTGGTCGGCCAGAGGAAGGTCTTCATTTTTTGACCGCGTACTTGTTTGCGCAACATCTCCAGTTCGGCGGCGCGCAGTTCCTCGGCGGTGACGTTTTCCATGCGGATGGTCAGGGCGCGGTTCAGGTTGGCGGTGGTCGAGAAGTAGTAGCGTCCGCCCTCTTCATGCAGGTAGAAGAGCAGACGGCTGCTGAGCCTGTTCAATACTTCAGCAATGACGCTGGACGGAAGGTCAGGGGTGAGGGTGTTGCGCTTGATTTCGTTGGGGGTGGCGCCTGCATCGCCTCCACCGCCTATGAAGGAGTATAGGAAAATGGTGGTGGCGATGCGTTCGCCCAGCCCCAGCCCTTGATAAGCCTTGCCGATTTCCTGGTTGGCCTTCCGCGCGCCCGCCTCGGGACTGAGCAGATCCGCGGCCAGCACGCTATCATATTCGTTGCCGATGTGTTTGAGCAACTCGCGGCGAATCTCATCTTCTTGCAAGGGAAAGTCGGCCAGGGTGATGTAGGGCCGTGAGGCGTTTTTGAGGGCGTGGACCACCAGCCCCAGCAGACGCAGGGTGCCGCGTGTGCGCTGGAAATTGGGGAAACTGCCCCAGCGGTGATAGAGCACGTCCACCACTTCGGGCAGGAAGGGATAGGTCTGCTTGAAACGGGCGCGATAAGCGGCGCTTTCCTCCCCATGCGCCAGCAAAGCCTCCTGCTCAGCCTGTTCGATATAAGCGTTGACTACCTGGGCCGCGGCTTTCTCGTCCACCTGGGCAAAAAGACGGCGGCGGAGGATGGCGCCGATTTCTTCATCCTTGACCGGCGTGAAAATCTTTTCCACCCGCCCGCTGATTTTCTTGAGTTGCTCGAACAGGCGCGTGCCATGCTCGTCGTAGTGTTCGAGCGTGCTGGAGGGTAGCGTAACGACCAGGGCGACGCGCTCCTGAATGGCGGCGGCCTCGGTCAGTTCCTGCATGAAGGCCAGGGTTTGCGCGGCCAGGGTGGACTGGCCAACCGTCACGGCGGCGGCCTTGACCACATATTCGAGCACTTCGTCCATCAGGATCAGCAGCGGCTGATGGGCGCCGAGCAGTTCCCGAAGGGCCTCGCGGCCTGGGGCGCTATGCCCCTCGAAGCCGGAGCGGGAACCGGTCAGTTGTTCGGCCAGTAAGCCCCACAGCGTTTCGTCGGCGGCAAGTGGCGTGCCGACGATGACCGCCGTCTTGACACCCCATTCGCGCGCCTTATGGTAGAGGGCGATCAGCGCGTGGGTCTTGCCGCCGCCGAACGGGGTTTGCATCTGGATGACCGGGTCGCCGCCCTGGCCCTGCAGGCGTTTTTCGACCACGGCGAAGAGATTCTGCAGGCCGTCGGTCAGGTAGGTTTTTTGGAAGAACAGTTCGGGGTCGCGGTACTCTTCTGGCCCGCGCCCCTGATGGACCTCCCACAGGTCAGCGGCGAACACGTCCAGGGTCAGACGTCCCTGGAGGATGTCATCGTGCGGAACGGCAATGGTATGAAAAGGTTTCAT
>JAGHYK010000155.1 GCA_017743695.1 Chloroflexota bacterium | reverse complement strand
AATATGGACAGCGGACGGCAGACCGCAGACCGCGGGATAGGCGACGGACACGAACGACAGACGGCAGGACGATAGATGCTGTAGGACGGGCTTTCCAGCCCGTCAGACGACGGACGGCAAACCGTAGGACAGGCTTTAGCCTGTCGAGAGGGCAGACCATCCACAAATGGGGGTCGCTCATTCGTTGATTCGTTCAAAAATTCGTTGACGGTAATCGTGCCATCCCCCAAACCGTGACGCTCTCCTCCGTCTTTTCAGATACTGCCGATAGACTGTGTTATA
Organism: Chloroflexota bacterium; assembly: GCA_017743695.1. GTDB lineage: Bacteria > Chloroflexota > Anaerolineae > Anaerolineales > Villigracilaceae > 630D-37. The sequence continues at coordinate 5,650 of JAGHYK010000155.1, read as the reverse complement.
ATCACGCCGTCACAATTCCATACAGACACCTTCGGGGCAGGGTGAAATTCCCGACCGGTGGTATAGCCCACGAGCCAACCTGCAACGCAGGGAGGCAGGATCCGGTGAAACTCCGGGGCCGACGGTATAGTCCGGATGGGAGAAGGTGCGAGAGCCTGTGGAAGGCTTTTCGACGCGCGCCCCGAAAACATCTTGTTTTCGGGGTTTTATGTTCCAGCAAAAGGGAACCTGACGCGCGGCGCATAGCCTTCCAGGAATATCGAAACAGGGTTTTGCTTCTCACTGCCTGCCGTTCCCGTCATGGCGGTCGCTGCTGGCGAAAAGACGATCCCCAAGGAGATCGCCGGAGGCGTTCGCAACGACAAATTTCGGCATACTCCATCATCGCAGGCGGTGAGCGCTATACCCCATCCCCCTTTGCCATGTACCGCCCCGCAGGTGTCTTGCGAGGCGGTTTCTATGTTTTTACGGCGACATTCCACCTCTTCGTTTTCCCCTCTGCTCATCGGGAGCCTCTCGCTCCTCCTGGCTGTTCTGCTCTGGGAAGTGATCGCCAGGATGAGCGATCTGCCGGCCTTCATCCTCCCTTCGCCTGCAGAAGTCGCGGCGCGCTTCGTCCGGGCAGTGCGAGCCGGAATGCTGTTCCTGCACCTGTGGACGACGCTCAGCGAGATCCTGCTGGGCTTACTCCTGGGAGCACTGTTTGCGACGATCCTGGGCTACCTGATCGCCCACTCTCCCCTGCTGGAGCGATTGCTTTCCCCCTATCTGGTAGCCAGCCAGGCCGTTCCCATGGTGGCGCTGGCGCCGCTCCTGGTGATCTGGTTCGGGCCGGGCATGTTCTCGAAGGTGCTGATCTGCGCCCTGATCGTCTTCTTCCCCGTTCTGGTCAACACGGTCGTGGGCGTTCGCAACATTCCACGCTCGTTCTACGAGCTGATGGATGCGCTGCGCGCCACACGCTGGCAGGTACTTCGCTACCTGGAGCTACCCGCTGCCCTCCCCATCTTCTTCGGCGGGTTGCGCGTGGGAGCGACCCTTTCGGTCATCGGCGCTGTAGTAGGCGAACTGGTCGGCGCCGATCGGGGATTGGGATTTTTGATCAACATCGGCCGCGGACAGTACGATACCGCGCTGGTATTTGCCAGCATCTTTACACTGATCGCCCTGGCACTGATCCTCTACGCAACGGTGTTGCTTTTGGAACGATGGCTGATCAAAGGACGATGAGCATTCTATACATCTACCCTGCTACAAAGAGGTTGTAACAATGCATTCCAAAAATCTCTGTCTGGTTCTTCTACTCTCACTCTTGATGGTTGCCTGCGGGCCAGCGGTATCACCTGCACCAACCGCCGCGACGCCCCCACCCTCGACGGACACCGCCGCTCCCCCCCTGCACATCCGCCTACCGATGGGATACATCCCCAATGTGCAGTTCGCACCGTTCTACGTGGCGGTAGAGAAAGGTTACTTCCGCCAGGAAGGGATAGAAATTGCGTTTGATTATTCCTTCGAGACCGACGGTGTGGCACTCGTCGGGGCCAATCAACTTCCTTTCGCGGTGGTTTCCGGAGAACAGGTGCTTCTGGCGCGCGCCCAGGGACTGCCTGTGGTCTATGTGACAGCCTGGTATCAGCAGTTTCCGATCTCAGTCGTCGCAAAGGCCTCCGAAGGGATTCATGCCCCTGCCGATTTGAAGGGAAAGAAGATCGGCATTCCGGGGCTGTTTGGAGCGACCTACGTGGGTCTCTCGGCATTGCTGCACACGGCAAATCTCAAAGAAACGGACGTCACCCTCGATGCAATCGGCTTCACCCAGGTCGAAGCCCTGCTGAGCGGACAGGAACAGGTCGTGGTTGGATACACTACGAATGAGCCGATTCAGTTGCGCGCGCAAGGCGTGGAAATCACCGAGCTGCGGGTGGCTGACTACGTCCAACTGGCATCGAATGGGATCATCACCAACGAGAAGCAGATCGCCGAAAACCCGAAGCTGGTACAGGGCTTCGTGCGCGCTTTCCTGCGAGGGTTGCAGGATACCATCGCCAATCCGGATCAGGCCTACGAGATCAGCAAAAAGTACGTGGAGAATCTGAGCCAGGCCAACGAGGCGCTTCAGAAAGAAATCCTGAAACGCTCCATCGAAATGTGGAAAGCCGATCGCCTGGGCTATGCCGATCCGCAGGCCTGGAAAAACATGCATGAGACGCTGCTGCGCATGGGATTGCTCTCCCAACCGCTGGAAGTTGAAAAAGCCTTCTCGAACGACTTTCTGCCCTGAAAGAAGCGATGAGCGCTCGCGATCGGCTCCCTGTTGTAGAGGTGCATAACCTCAGCGCGATCTTCCCGGACGAACAAAACGGGTCGCTCCAGGCATTGAAGGATCTTTCCTTCGCGGTATACCAGCAAGAATTTTTGTGCATCCTTGGGCCTTCTGGCAGCGGGAAGAGCACCCTTTTGCGCATCCTGGCCGGCCTGCTCCCGCCAACCGCCGGCGAGGTGCGCTTTGCGCAAGGACATCGGCCGCGCATCGGGATGGTCTTCCAACAAGCCACCCTGATGCCCTGGCGCACCGTGTCAGGCAATATTCTCCTCCCCCTGGAGCTGATGGGCATCCCGCGCCATCAGGCCGAGGCCCAGGCGCGCGAATTGATCGAGCTGGTTGGGCTGCGGGGATTTGAGCACGCCTGGCCCAAAGACCTCTCCGGAGGGATGGCGCAACGGGTGGCGCTGGCACGAGCGCTCATCCATGATCCCGACCTGCTCCTGCTGGACGAGCCTTTCGCCTCGTTAGACGCATTGACGCGCGAGCGGATGTGGGATGAGCTTTCACGCATCTGGCAGGCACGACAGAAGACCGTGATCATGGTGACACACTCGATTTCAGAGGCCCTCTTCCTGGCCGACCGTATTCTCATCCTGACGCCGCGCCCCGGACGATTGCGCATGACGCTGGAGGTGGATTTGCCGCGCCCTCGCAACAACGAGATGCGCTACAGCGTGCATTTCCTGAACCTGGCGCGGCGCGTCAAAGCCGTGATCGGCACCGAAAACTCCGATTCACCAGGCCCATAGCACCCACAGGAGGATCATCCCCAGCCCGATCAGGAAGCGCACTCCCTGCGCCAGCCCCCAACCGCCGAGCATGGCCTTGAAACGCATCCAGGCTTGCCCGGCATCGCGACCGGAGCGCACATATTCGGCCAGGAAAAGCGCCAGCAGGGTCGCCGGAAGCCCCAGGAGCGGCGTAAAGATCAGGCTGACGATCACGCCGACAGCGAAGGATAGAAACAGCGAGAGCCAGGAAGCACCCTGCTGACGGGTACGGGCGGCAATGATCACATTGTCTATCACGCTTCCCGTGATCATCAGCAGGGTGATCAGGCCAAAGAGCAGCATACCCTGCAGATCGAAGCGCCGGTTGAGCAGCCCCTCGATCAGCGCCATCAGCCAGATCACCACCAGCCCAGGGTAAATCGGCAGGATCAGGCCGAACAGGCTGAAGAGCATGATCAGCAGGGCCAGAACGCGGAAAATCGCCTGCGCCACTTCGGCAGGCATTTCTCAGGCCTCCGGGCGGATGACCTCGATGCCACCCATCCAGGGACGCAGCACTTCCGGGACAACGATGGAGCCATCCGCTTGCTGGTAGTTTTCCATCACCGCGATCAGCGTGCGTGGCAGGCCGAGCCCGGAGCCGTTCAGCGTATGCACGAAACGCGCCCGTCCACCGCCCTGCGGCCGATACTTGATATTGGCGCGGCGCGCCTGAAAATCGGTGACGTTCGAGACGGAGGAAACTTCCAGCCATTCTCCGCAGCCAGGCGCCCAGACTTCGATGTCGTAGGTGATGGCGGAAGCGAAGCCAAGATCGCCGGTGCAGAGTTGCTTGACTCGATAGGGCAGGCCGAGCAAGGCGCAGGTCTCCTCCGCATCGGCTCGCATTTTCTCCAGGATTTCATTGGATTCTTCCGGGCGACAGAAGGCGTACATTTCCACCTTATCGAACTGGTGGCCGCGCTTGATGCCGCGCACATCCCGCCCCGCGCTCATCTTCTCGCGCCGAAAACAGGGAGTATAAGCGGTGTAGAAGAGGGGCAGTTGGGCCTCCTCCAGGATTTCATCCATGTGCAGGCCGGTCAGAGGCACTTCAGCGGTCGGCACCATCCACAGGTCTTCTTCATGGTCCTTGTAAAGGTTCTCCGCAAATTTCGGCAATTGCCCCGCGCCATAGAGTACCGCCCCTTTGACCATGAAGGGAGGGTACTTTTCCAGGTAACCCTGGCGGATGTGGAGATCGAGCATGAAAGCGATCAAGGCCCGCTGCAGGCGGGCGCCGGCGCCGCTCAAGACGTAGAAGCGTGAGCCGCTGATCTTCACCCCCCGCTCAAAGTCCAGGATGCCGAGTTGCGGCCCCAAATCCCAATGCGGCTTGGGTTCAAAATCAAAGGTGGGTAGCTCCCCGACCTGACGGATGACCACATTGTCATTCTCATCTTTGCCGATAGGGACGCGCGGATCGGGGAGGTTGGGGATCGTGGCAAGCACCCCCTGGAGCTGTTCTTCCACCCCTTTCAACTCCGCATCCAACGCGTCAATGCGTTCACCCAGGGCACGCATGGCCTGGATCTTCTCCTGGCGCGCAACCGCATCCTTCATGAGGCCGATCTCTTTGGAAACCGCGTTGCGCTCCGCCTTGAGCTGTTCGACTTCGGCGATCAAGGCGCGTCGCCGACGGTCGAGTTCCAGCACCGTTTCCACTGCGGCCTCATCCATCTGGCGATTGTGCATCGCCATCCGAACCTGATCAGGATGTTCACGGATGAAATTCAGATCGAGCATAGGAACCTCCACAAAGAGAATCAAAAAGACGCCCGCTCGCGCAGGACGAGGGGCGTCTCGTGGTGCCACCTGCTTTCGTCGCAGCCAGAGCTGCGACCTCGTACGCGCGCTATCGGGCGCATCCCGTCTCCCTTACGGCAAAGCCCCTGCGGGAGCAGCCTGCCCTGTGGGCGCCGGAGTGGATTTCCCCGCTTGACCTCCTGCCTCGCACCGTCCGGCAGGTCTCTGAGGAAGGGAACGGGTACTTGGCTCCGGGCTGGCCTGGATGTTCTTATTATACCATGTAGCATGTCAGCTTGAGACGCGGGTTTGCAGGTTTGACGGGCTGGAAAGCCCGTGCTACCCGTTACCGTCCATCGTCCACCGTCTACTGTCCAACCGCCGTCTCTCATCTGCGGTCCGCTGTCTGACAGGCTAATGAAGTTTAACAAATTATTGCCGTAATCTGGCGAGATGGGGCGGCCAACCGCTGTACCGCCGACCTGCGGTCGGCCTTGCTGGACCAGGCAGAGCCTGGTGATACGCTGTTTGCTCCTGCCCTGCGCTCGCATTTTGAGCCGGGGTAAAAGCCTTTTGGGCGGGCGGGCAGAGCCGATCGGGAACCGACTTTCATGCGCCGAGACAGGAGTTTGCTCCTCCCGCCGCAGCCACAAGGAAGGTTACCAAATTATTTTGTTAAAATTCATAAGCCTGTCCTGCGGTCTGCCATCCGCCGCCCATATTCGTTTATTCGTTCCCCCATTCGTTGACGGTTTGCCTGCCTGACGGGCTGGAAAGCCCGTGCTACCCGTTACCGTCCATCGTC
>JAGHYK010000154.1 GCA_017743695.1 Chloroflexota bacterium | reverse complement strand
AAAGCTCCGCTCAGAACAACCCGACCACACGCCCGGTGTTCAGGTCAATATCCACATCATAGAAGACTGGACGGGTGGGCAGGCCGGGCATGGTACGCATCTCACCCACCAGCGGGTAAAGGAATCCTGCGCCCACCGAGGCCCGAATGTCCCGGATCGGGATGCGGAAACCGCTCGGAGCGCCTTTGATGGCCGGATCATGGGTGAAGGAAAGATGCGTCTTGGCCATGCAAATCGGCAACCTGTCAAACCCGAGGCGGGTGTATAGTTCGATTTTCTTCTCTGCCTCGGGCAGAAAATCCACCCCTTCTGCGCCATAAATTTCGCGGCAGATGATCTCAATTTTCTCTTTGATCGGAAGATCGAGCGGATAGAGGAATCGGAAACTGGATGGTAGCCGGGAGGCCTTGACCACCGCCTCTGCCAGAGCCCTGGCGCCGGCTCCCCCGTCCATCCAGTGTGTACTGACCACGGCATCCACGGCGCCGGCCTCTATCGCGGCCTGGCGCACCACTTCCAGCTCGGCAGGGGTATCGGTCGAGAACTTGTTGATGGCCACCACCACGTTCACGCCGAATTTGAGGGCGTTCTTGATGTGCCGCTCCAGATTCGGCAATCCCTTGCGCAAAAGATCGAGGTTCTCCTCGGTATAAGCCGCATCCAGCGGTTTGCCGGCGACCACCTTCGGGCCACCACCGTGCATCTTCAGGGCGCGCACCGTGGCTACCATCACAACGACCTGCGGGATCAAACCGGAGTAACGGCATTTGATGTCAAAGAACTTCTCCATGCCAATATCTGCCCCAAAGCCGGATTCGGTGACGACAAAACCATCCGGCCCAACAAGCTTCAGGGCAATCATATCAGCCAGGATGGAGGAATTGCCATGGGCAATATTGGCAAAGGGACCGGCATGGACAAAAACGGGCGTCCCCTCCAGGGTTTGCATCAGGGTCGGTTTGATGGCGTCCTTCATCAACACGGTCATTGCGCCAGCGACGCCCAAATCCTCGGCAGTGATCGGCTCCCCCTGGCGATTGGTGCCGATCACGATCCGCCCCATGCGCTCCCGCATATCCTGAAGGCTGGTGGTGAGGGCCAGAATGGCCATGACTTCGCTGGCGACGGTAATATCGAAACCGGTACGGCGCGGCATTTGCTCTTCCGGCCCCAACCCGATCTCGATCTCGCGCAAAAAGCGATCGTTGGTATCTACCACGCGGCGCCAGGTGATCGAATCCGGATCAATATCCAGGCGCGCAAAGCGACGGCGTTCTTCAGGGGTCAATTCGTTCGGATCGGTTTTATGAATCCCGAGGCGCTGCAGACGGCGCAGCATGGGAGGGGAGAAGCGCCGCTTGCCCTCTTTATCCGGCGGGCAGAGCGCGTTGAAAAGTTGCTCATCGGTTTGGCGAGCCTCGTGGTAAATGCGGGTATCAATGGCAGCGGCCAGCAGATTGTTGGCGGCGGTAATGGCATGAATATCGCCGGTCAGGTGCAGGTTGAAATCCTCCATGGGCACCACCTGCGAATAGCCGCCCCCCGCCGCTCCGCCTTTGATCCCAAAGGTTGGACCTTGCGAGGGCTGGCGAATGCAGGTGAACACTCGCTTTCCCAGGTGCGCGCCGAGCGCCTGCGAAAGACCGACCGTGGTCGTCGTCTTTCCCTCCCCCAGGGGAGTGGGCGTAATCGCCGTCACATCCACGTAGATTCCGTTCGGGCGATCCTTGAGGCGCTCCAGGATTTCCAGACGCACCTTTGCCATGTAATTGCCGTGCAGTTCCAGTTCCTCTGGCAGGATGCCCGCCTCTTCAGCAACCTGCGTGATCGGTTTCAGGGTAGCTTCCTGAGCGATCTCGATGTCCGATGGTACTGGACGGCGGAGTTTAAGGGGAGTTGGGGTGAATGGCCGAGGCATAGCTTCTCCTTATGAAAAAGGGTCTTATTTCCTGATTACCACACTTTGGGCAAACATTTTTCCGTGATTTTCGTTCCAAACGTCACAAAATCTTCAGGCAGCGGTGATCCAGGTGCCTGGCGCGCGTTCCTCGAAGGCTGCTTCCAGGCGTTGGGGATCCTCTGCCGAAAAGAGAAAAATGCGCAGGCCTGGCAGGCGTCGGGTCAGCTGGAGCATTCCTTCGACCTTGGCCAGCATCCCCCCGGTCACATCAATCCCTTCCGCCTGACCAAGAGCAGGGCGCCAACGATCCAGGTTTTCCGGCGTGATATGTGGGATCAGGCGCGTGCGCTGTGGAAAATCGGCCCAGACGCCTTCCTCCAGGCCGGCCAGCAGGATACGCTTCGGGCGCAGGCGCAGGGCAAGCGCATCAAAAACTTCCTCAGTGGAAAGGATGCCCCCACCCTGCCCGGCATCGAAGATTACATCCCCATAGACAACTGGCACCAGCCCGGCACGAAGCGCCGCCCGTAACGGCGCAAGCTGCCAGCGCAGCCCTCCACGAGGCGCGCGGTACATCATCGCCGAAGGGGGGAAAGAGATCGCCGCCACGCCGGCCTGGTGCAACGCCTCCATCACCCGCTGATGCAATCGGGCGGCCTGGTAGGCGACTTCCGCAAATCCCTTCCAGTACCTCTGGCGCACTTCCGGGGAGGCATTCGCAGGGATCCCATATCGTGTGCCGCCCTCCTGCGCCGCCTGATGACCGAACGAACCGGAGCCATGACCGAGCACCAGCCTCAGTTCCGGATGCTTCTGCAGCACCTGCGCCAGAACCTGCGTGAGCGCATGGATGTGTGAGTCGCGCGCGGTATAGGGACGATGCTTCTCTGTAATCAATGACCCACCTAATTTCAGGAAGACCAGCGAACGCATGTTGCAATTTTACCATGCCAGAAAGGTTGAGGCCCATGGCGGAAGAGAACCATGTGGTTCGAGAGCGTATCGCATGGGGGACATCCTGCCAGGCAAAAAGAGCCCCTGGACTCCGGTAAGGAGAACCGTCAACGAATGGGGAACGAATAAACGAATTCAGACCGCAGACGGCGGACGGCAGGATAGACCACAGACCGCGGACGGCAGACCGCGAACGGCTTCTATCATCTTTCCTGCGAACAAGGTGGCTGCTCATGGGGCGAGATGAAGGGACATCGCATCCCCCTGCTCCCTGTTTGACTTCATCCGATCAAGTTGCCACAAATCGAGCCGGCTGAACCGCCCGTCCAACGCTCCTATGAGAGCGAGGGCGCTCCCCGCGTGGCCTGCAGGATTTCCCGGATCAGCGAAGGGCCATGGTAAACCAGGCCGGTATATATCTGGATGAGCGTGGCCCCCAGATCCAGGCGGCGCCGTGCTTCTTCTGCGCTCATAATTCCCCCTACACTGATGATCGCCAGCCGATCCCCGACCTGGCGCGCAGCCCAGGCGAGCATTTCACGACTCCGAGCCGCAAGCGGTGCGCCGCTCAGGCCGCCGCTTTCCCCTGCATAGGACGAGCGCAAAACAGGGCGGGCGATGGTCGTATTCGTCAGGATCACGCCGCGAATGCCCTGCTCCAGCAGCACCCCCAGCGCGTCGTCCAGCTCTTCCCAGCTGAGATCGGGGGCCAGCTTCACCAGCAGGGGCGGCGAAGGGTTCAGGGCGCGGCTCGCCTGCTGCAGTCCGTGGAGCAGCGAGCGCAATATCTCAGCACCCTGTAAGCGACGCAATCCCACCGTGTTCGGCGAGCTAACGTTGATCACCAGATAATCCGCCAGCGGCGCAAACAGGCGCATCAGCTCCAGGTAATCCCGCAGCGCTTCCTCGAGCGGCGTCTCGCGATTTTTCCCCAGGTTAACCCCCAGGATCGGCAACCCCGTGCGCCGACGGCGCAGAAGGCGCAATCGTTGGGCGACGCGCGCCGCCCCCTGTGAAGGAAAGCCCATGCGATTGATGATCGCCTGATCCTCGGGAAGGCGGAAAAGGCGCGGCCGGGGATTCCCAGGCTGAGGCCGCGGGGTTACCGTGCCGATCTCAAGGTGGCCAAATCCCAGCGCCGCCAGACCCGATACCGCCAGCGCATCCTTATCGTAACCGGCTGCCAGCCCCAGGCAATTGGGGAAGGTCAAACCAAACGCCTCGACCGGCGCGGCAGGGACTGCAAACATGCGCTCCAGCATCCAGCGCGAAGGCGGAAAGTTCCCGGCCACCCTGAGCCATTCAAGGGTCAAACGGTGCGCGGTCTCAGGCGGCAACAGGAAGAGCAGGGAACGAAACAGGGGATACAGCCTCATGCGGGATCGGTGATCAGGGCACGAGTGGCATCGAGCAGCCGGCGCTCCACGCGCTGCGTTCGCTCCCAATGATCGAGCAGATCGCGGAGGGTGAGCACGGCGTGCAGCGTAAAGCCGGCCTGGGCCAGGCTGCTGCGCGCCCCGGACTGGCGATCAATCAGCACAACCACATCACGGACGATCAACCCGGCCGCACGAAGCTTTTCAATCGCCTCAAATTTGCTGGAGCCGGTCGTGGCCAGATCGTCCACCACCACGACTTGCTCCCCTGGTTGATACTCCCCCTCGATCTCTGCCTGTGTGCCGTAGCTTTTGGCTTCCTTGCGCGGGTAGATGAAGGGATAATTTCCGGCCAGGCTGATGGCAGTCACAATCGGGATGGCGGCGTAAGGGAGAGCGGCCAGTCGCTGGAAAGAAAGCGAACGCAGGAGAGGCAGGTAAGCCTGCGCCACCTGTGCCAGAAGCGAGGGATAGGCGATCAGACGGCGCAGGTCTATGTAAATCGGCGATTGCAAGCCAGATTTCAGCGTAAACTGCCCGAAACGCACGCATCCGTGATCGAGCAATGCATCTACCAGGGGAATCCAATGCGGCGAGAGTGGCATTTCAACCTCCAAAGAGCGCCCGATGCTCCTGCACCCAGCCGACCAGTCGGCGGATGCCCTCCTCCACACCTACCCCCGGCTGCCATTCCAGCTCGCGCGCCGCCTTGCGAATGTCGGCATAGAAGACGCGCTGATCGCCAGGACGCCATGCGCCATACTGCACCGGGATCGGGTAGCCGAGGAGCTTTTCCAGTAAGGGGCCGAACTCACGCCAGATCGAAAGCGTATTCGCCGGTCCGCCGCCGATGTTATAGACCTGTCCCTGCGCCCGATCAATGTGACGGATAGCCTGATCGTAAGCATTGAGCAAATCCTCGATGAAGAGCACATCGCGCACCTGCTTCCCATCCCCGTAAATGGTGATCGGCTTTCGGCTCACGGCCGCGATGACAAACCAGGCCACCCATCCCTGATCCTCGATGCCAAACTGACGCGGCCCATAGATACAGGACTGGCGAAAGACCACGCTGCGCAATCCGTAAATACGAGCGTAGTCGCGCACGTACTGATCGCCGCTGCCCTTGCTACATCCGTAGGGCGAATGGAAGTCGAGGGGCTGGGTTTCCGGGCAACCATGCGGCAGGTTCAGATAATCCCAGCGCGTTTCTTTTTCCACGACCGGCACATCCTCCATTTCCCCATAGACCTTGTTGGTGGAAGCGTAGAGGAAGATCGGATTGCGTTCAGAGAGGCGAGCCGCCTCCAGCGCATTCAATGTACCCAGCGCATTGGCCTCGAAATCCTCGCGAGGATGGAGGACGGAGGTGGTAACCGCGACCTGCCCGGCCAGGTGCACGATCACATCTGCCCGACGGGCAGCAGCCGTCAGCAAGGCGGCGTTGCGCACATCGCCGACGATCAGCTCAAACGCATTTGCGCCGAACGTTTCCCGCAGCCATTCCAGGTTGCGTTGCACCCCCGGACGGCTCAGATTGTCATAAATGGTCACCCGTTCACCCCGTTGAATCAGGCGAAAGGCGTAATTGGAACCGATGAAACCGGCGCCGCCGGTGATCAGGTAATGCATATCTCTGACTCCTACCGTGCAGGATAATCTCAACTCAGCGTTTCGATCAGGCGCTGTATATGTTCGAGCAGGAGGGGCAAAAAATCTTTCGTCGCCAACAGGCTATCGAAGGCACACT
>JAGHYK010000014.1 GCA_017743695.1 Chloroflexota bacterium | reverse complement strand
GCGAAGGTGGTTTGACCGTCGGCGCCGGCGTGATCACCAAAATCTTAGAGTAGGCACAACGGGTGTGAGATATGGCCTCGAAGAAGAAAGATATTCGACCGGTGATCACGCTCCAGTGCACCGAATGCAAAGAACGCAACTACACCACAGAGAAAAATCGGCGCAATGACCCGCAACGCCTGGAGCTGAAAAAGTATTGTCCGCGCTGCCAGCGTCATACGTTGCACCGCGAGACAAAATGATGTAAAATACAGATAGCCAGCAGGCTATCTGTCTCGCAGGCCAGTAGCTCAATTGGTAGAGCACTCGTCTCCAAAACGAGCGGTTGTGGGTTCGAGTCCTGCCTGGCCTGCCTTTGTCTGTAACGCCGTCGCTCCACATCGGAGTCAGGCGGCGTTTTAGCCGTAAATTCAGGAGAGTCACTTTGGCCGAGAAACAGAAGCAAAAGCAAAACGCGATTCAACGCTTTCTGCGCGAAACAATAAGCGAAATTCGCCGTGTGAGCTGGCCAACACGGGAAGAGGCTACCTATCTCACCATCCTGGTCCTGGTGACCATGATAGGGGTCGGCGCGTTGCTGGCCGCGGTGGAAGCGTTATCTCTTCTGGTCTTGAACAACCTTTTGTTGCGCTAAGGATTTCGCATGATTGCAGGCGAGCACGAGCCAGAACGTGAATTCAGTTCCCAGGCATCCCAGGAGGCGACCTCTTCAGGGAGCGTTTCGGCGCGCTCTTCTACTGATGAGACACAATCGCAAACCCCGTCCGCGCCGCAAACCCAACCGGGAGAAGGCGAAGCGGCCTGGTATGTCATCCACTGTTACTCGGGCTACGAAAACAAGGTGCGCCAGAACCTGGAACAGCGGATCGAAACGATGGGCATGAAGGATAAAATTTTCGATATTGTCGTGCCCACGCAGGAAGAAATTGAGATCCGCGAGGGAAAACGGCGCACCGTGGAACGCCACATCTTCCCCGGCTACGTGCTCGTTAACATGATCCTGACCGAAGAGTCCTGGTACGTGGTGCGCAATACGCCCGGCGTAACCGGCTTCGTCGGCATCGGGAATCAGCCCACCCCCCTGCGTCCGGAAGAAGTGGCGCAGATCCTCAAGCGGATGGAGACGGAAACGCCGCGGGTCAAAGTGACGTATAAGCCTGGGGATCGGGTGCGTATCATTGACGGCCCCTTCAACGATTTCCGCGGTGTGGTCTCCGAGATTGATATGGAGCGCAACAAGGTACGCGTGATGGTCTCCTTCTTCGGCCGGGAGACGCCGGTCGAACTGGATTTTCTACAGGTCGAAAAAGCGTAAGCGTGGGAGGGCGACCCTATCGCCCGATTTACCACTAAGGAGTGCGTATGGCAAAGAAACTCAAAGCGATTGTACGTCTACAGTTAGAAGCCGGCAAAGCGAATCCGGCACCGCCTGTGGGACCGGCTCTGGCCGGCCACGGGATCAACATTATGGCCTTCTGCAAGGAATACAACGCACGCACGGCCAACCGGGCGGGCGAGATCATTCCTGCAGAGATCTCGATCTACACCGATGGCTCTTTCACCTTCGTCCTGCGGACACCTCCGGCCTCCGTGCTCTTGAAAAAAGCAGCCGGCATTGACAAAGGTTCTTCCGCACCGAACAAGGACAAGGTTGGCAAGGTCACGCGGGCGCAGATTCGCGAGATCGCCGAGCTGAAAATGAAAGACCTGAATGCCGTAGACCTGGAAGGCGCAATGCGCCAGATCGAAGGCACGGCCCGAAGCATGGGCATCGTTGTCGTTGACTGAAAAAGAGTGGGAGGGTGCGATCCACCCGCCAGGACCACGGAGGGAACGATGGCAAAACACGGAAAAAAATATCGAGCTGCAGCGGCCAGAATCAACCCAACAAGGCTTTATTCTCCCATGGAGGCCGTACAACTGGCAAAGGAAACCTCCACGACGAACTTTGATTCGACCGTCGAGGTGCATATCCGTACCGCCTTAGACCCACGCCAGGCCGATCAGCAGGTGCGCGATGTGGTTGTCCTGCCCCATGGGCTGGGGAAGACGGTTCGCGTGCTGGTCTTTGCGGCTGGCGATGCGGCGACAAAGGCGCGTCAGGCCGGGGCCGACCTGGTCGCTGACGATGACGAAACGTTCAAAAAGATCGCCGATGGCATGACCGACTTTGACGTGGCGATAGCCACCCCGGACATGATGAGCAAGGTCGGTCGTTTGGGGCGCATCTTGGGCCCGCGTGGCCTGATGCCCAACCCCAAAGCCGGAACCGTGGTGAACGCGGAGGATTTACCGCGCGCCATTGCCGAGGCCAAGGCCGGGCGCGTGGAATTCCGCCTGGACAAGACCGGCAATCTTCATGTGCCGATCGGGAAAGTTTCGTTCGATCCCCAGAAACTCCTCGAGAACTTTGCAGCCCTGATGGAAGCAGTCAAAAAGGCACGTCCGGCAGGCGCCAAGGGCGCTTATATCCGCCGTGTCACGCTGGCGACGACGATGGGGCCGGGGATCAAGGTAGATCCGATTCAGGCGCAGAATATCGAAATCAAGGAATAACCCATCTTCGCAACCATACGGCTTCGCCGAAGACGGCAGGTGCCGTAAGGCTTAATTTCCTGCCCAGGTGAAGACAGAATGCATTTCACCGCGCCTGCGGCGCGGCCTGCAGAAGTCTTTGCCTGGCAGGGCAAAGACTTTTTGCATAGAAAGGAGGTGAGACCCTTTGGCGCTAACCAGACAACGCAAAGAGCAAGTGGTGGCGCAATACCAGGAATGGTTTTCGCGCAGCCAGGCGGTGATCCTGATGGAATACACTGGCCTGACCATGAAGGACCTGGACATGTTGCGCACCAAAATTCGCGAGAGCGGTGGTGAATTCCATGTGCTCAAAAACAGTCTCGTTCGTGTGGCATTGCAGGCGGGAGGATTCCCCGTCCCTGAGGCCTATCTGGAAAAGAGCACGGCGGCCACCTTCGCATTTGGGGATGCCGTCGCCACCGCAAAGGTATTGATGGATGCCACCAAGACCCTCTCAGCGGTGAAGATCAAAGGGGGTCTGTTGGGCAGGCAAGTGCTGGACGAGGAACAGGTCAAAGCACTGGCGAAGCTGCCACCGCTGCCGGTGATTCGAGCCCAGTTACTGGGTGTTTTGCAGGCTCCGGCGGGCAAGCTGGTACGCACGATTGCCGAGCCAGCCCGCGGTCTGGCCGCTGTCGTACGCGCATATTCCGAAAAAGCCGCGCCTGCGGCGTAATTTTCAAACTTAAATTCTAACGAAGGAGTGAAACGAAAGATGGCTGCAAATCTTGATAAACTGGTCGAAGAACTGAGCGCCCTCACCGTTCTGGAAGCGGCGGAACTGGTGAAGAAGCTCGAGGAAAAATGGGGTGTTTCTGCGGCTGCTCCGGTCGCAGTGGCTGCAGTGGCCGGCGCACCGGCTGCTGCTTCGGCTGCAGCGGAACCCGTTGAGGAAAAGACGGAGTTCGATGTGGTGATCAAAGATGCCGGCCCCAAGAAGATCGAAACCATCAAGGTCATCCGTCAGTTGACTTCGCTGGGTCTGGGCGAGGCCAAGTCCGTGGCCGAAACGCCGGGCAGCAAAGTGTTGACCGGCGTCAGCAAGGAAGTGGCCATGGACGCCAAGAAGAAGCTGGAAGAGGCCGGCGCCGTGGTCGAGGTTGTCTGATCCAGCAAAGGCGCGTACATGGAAAGGGCTTTGAATTTTCAAAGCCCTTTTTTGTTTACATCGCAGGGACGACCCTGCAAGGCTACGCGGATGAACGGGCCGGCAGACTCCCAGTCTATCGGGAAATGTGGTAGGATAAAGAACATCAACACTTTGAGGAGACGCCATGTCTGGGGCAGAAGTGATCCTTCTTGACTTGAATTTTTTGGGACGTTCCCGCGCCATTGCCTCCTACCTGATTCGCCACAGCGACGGGGCAATTCTGGTCGAATGCGGACCGGGTTCTACCCTCCACACCCTGGAGCAACGCCTGACAGAGCGGGGTCTGGGGCTAAAGCATGTGACCCATGTGTTGTTGACCCATATCCACCTGGATCATGCCGGCGCAGCCGGGGCACTGGCCCGCTACGGAGCAAAGATTTATGTACATCCAGTGGGCGCTCCGCATATGATCAACCCGGAGAAGCTCCTTGCCAGTGCCGCCCGCATCTATGGCGATCAAATGCAGACGCTTTGGGGAGAATTTTTGCCCGTCCCCCCTGAGCAGATCGTGATCCCGGAAGATGGCAAGGCTTTCACCATTGGCAATCTGGAGTTCCTGCCGCTGAACACGCCAGGCCATGCGGAACATCACTTCGCCTATCTTTTCCAGGATCTATGCTTCAGCGGGGATATTGGGGGGGTGCGCATTTTCCCCCATCGCTATCTTCGCTTACCCATGCCACCCCCAGAGTTTCACCTGGAAAAGTGGCGCCAAAGCGTGGCTCGATTGCGCTCGGTCTCGTTCCGTCGCATTGCTCCTACGCACTTTGGCATCTTCGACGATGCGGAATGGCATTTGCAGGCATTGGAGGAGAACCTGAACGCAGTAGAGCAATGGCTGGAACGTGTGATGCCCTCCGATCCGCCGCTGGAGTCGCTCCGCAAGCTCTTCACGGATTGGATGACTGAACAGGAGCGCCTGTCAGGCCTGTCAGCGGAGACCGTGGCCACCTACCAGATTGCCAATCCCCCAGGGATGTCCGCCGATGGATTGTTGCGCTACTGGAAAAAATACCGAATCTCATCATCTTCATAGTCAGAGGTGCTCATGAAACGGGATTTCCTTCACATCGTTGATTTCTCCTCCGAGGAGATTCAAGAACTGCTCGATCTGGCCGTGCGCTTGAAAAAAGAGTATCAGGAAAAGGGGGAGAACCCACCCTTGCTGAAAGGCAAGGTGCTGGGCATGATCTTCCAGAAACCGAGCCTGCGAACGCGGGTTTCCTTCGATATGGCGATGCGTCATCTGGGCGGCGATGCGCTCTATCTTTCGCCACAGGAGATCGGATTGGGGAAGCGCGAGGCGATCTCAGACGTGGCGCGCGTGCTCTCCGGCTACGTTCACGCCATCATGGCGCGGGTGTTCGATCACGAACACGTGCTGGAACTGGCGCGTTGGGCCTCGGTGCCGGTGATCAACGGCTTGAGCGATTACAATCATCCCTGCCAGGCCATGGCGGATGCGCTCACCATCCAGGAAGTTTTCGGCAAACAGAAGGGATTGAACATCACGTTTGTAGGCGATGGGAACAACGTGGCCGTCTCGCTGATGCACATTTGCGTCAGGCTGGGATGGAATTTCACCATTGCGAACCCGGAAGGGTACGATTTGAATCCGCGCGCCGTCGCACAGGCACAGGAAATCGCCGCCCAAACGGGCAGCCGTTTGCGGTTTTTGCGCGATCCCCACGAAGCGGTGCGGGACGCGGATGTGATCTATACGGACACCTGGACCAGCATGGGGCAGGAGGAAGAGGCGGCGCAACGCGAAAAGGTTTTCCCACCTTATCAGGTGAATGCGCAACTGGTAAGCGAAGCCCGACCGCATGTCATCGTCATGCACTGCCTGCCCGCCCATCGCGGCCAGGAATTGACCGACGAGGTCGCAGACGGCCCACATTCTGTGATCTTTCCGCAGGCCCATAATCGCCTGCATGCCCAAAAAGCGATCCTGGCACGGTTATTTAATGTCCTTTAACTCTTAATCAGGAGATTGGTCTTGGATACGGAAACTTCTCCCCGTAGAACTCAAGAATATATCTCGCTCGAGGAGCGCTATGGCGCGCACAATTACCATCCCCTGGATGTGGTGCTGACGCGTGGGGAAGGAGTCTGGGTGTACGATGTAGAGGGACGGCGCTACCTGGATTGCCTGAGCGCCTATTCTGCGCTCAATCAGGGGCACGTCCATCCCAAAATCTTGCAAGCGATGATAGAACAGGCCCAGAAGCTGACGCTGACTTCGCGGGCTTTCCGCAACGATCAGCTTCCCCTCTTCTATCAGGAGCTTTCCGAGCTGAGCGGCTACGAAATGTCGTTGCCGATGAATAGCGGCACAGAAGCGGTGGAGACGGCGCTCAAGCTGGCGCGCAAATGGGCTTACGAGGTCAAAGGCGTGCCACGCTATCAGGCGGAGATCATCGTAGCGGCAAACAATTTCCACGGGCGCACGATCTCGATCATCTCGTTCTCGACAGAAGCCCTGTATCGAGATGCCTTTGGGCCTTTCACCCCCGGTTTCGTCATCGTGCCCTATGGAGATGCGCAGGCAGTGCAAGAGGCGATCAACCCCCAGACGGCCGCCGTGCTCCTGGAGCCGATCCAGGGAGAAGCGGGGGTGATCGTGCCGCCGGCCGGCTATTTGCGCCAGGTGGCTGAAATTTGCCGCCAGCACCATGTGCTCCTGATCGCGGACGAAATCCAGACCGGCCTGGGGCGCACGGGGCGACTCTTCGCCTGCGACCATGAGGGCGTGCGCCCCGACATCCTGATCCTGGGCAAGGCACTTTCGGGCGGCTTCTATCCAGTCTCGGCGGTGCTGGCAGATCGTCCGATCCTTGGACTCTTCCGCCCTGGGGAGCACGGCTCAACCTTCGGCGGTAACCCACTGGCGGCGGCCATCGCCCGCGCCGCGTTGCGGGTGATTCGCGAGGAACGTTTGCCGGAGCGGGCTGCGGAGATGGGAGCGTACTTCCTCGAACAATTGATGGAAATTCCCAGCCCCCATGTCAAAGAAGTGCGTGGGAAAGGCTTGTTGATCGGGGTTGAACTGAAGCCAGAAGCTGGCGGTGCGCGCCGCTTTTGCGAGGCGCTCCGTCAGGAGGGAATTCTGGCCAAAGAGACCCATGAACACGTCATCCGCTTTGCGCCCCCGCTCATTATCCGGCGCGAGGAGATAGACTGGGCACTGCCCCGTATCCGTCGTGTGCTCAATATGCCCTGATCAGGAGGACGGATGAATTTTTGTATCCCCAAAGAACGGCGCCCGTTTGAATTTCGCGTGGGTCTTTCTCCTGCCGGGGTGGAAATGTTGACCCAGGCAGGGCACAAGGTGTATGTGGAGCACGAGGCCGGCCTGGGCGCCGGCTTTACCGATCGGGAATACGAACAGGCCGGAGCGCGCATCGTTTACTCAGCGGAAGAAATC
Organism: Chloroflexota bacterium; assembly: GCA_017743695.1. Taxonomy (GTDB): domain Bacteria; phylum Chloroflexota; class Anaerolineae; order Anaerolineales; family Villigracilaceae; genus 630D-37. Next base: position 17,466 of record JAGHYK010000014.1, on the reverse strand, counting down.
TACGGGCGCGCCGATGTGCTGCTCAAGATCGCCCGTCCTTTGCATCACGAAATGGAGATGCTGCGTCCCGGTTCGACGCTGATGGGATTGCTCCATCTGGCGGCAGCCCGCCAGGATAAAGTCGAATTGCTTCTGGAGCATGAAATCACCGCCATCGCTTACGAGCAAATTCGCGCCCCCGATGGCTCCCTGCCGGTACTGCGCCCCTTCAGCCAGATCGGCGGCAGCATGGCGGCGCAGGTGGCGGCGCGCCTGTTACAAAACAACGAGGGCGGAAAGGGCATCCTGCTGGGAGGGATTCCAGGGGTGCCTCCGGCAGAGATCGTCATCATCGGCGCAGGGGTGGTCGGTACCTGCGCTGCGCGGGCCTTCCTGGGAATGGGCGCCCATGTCACCGTATTGGACCGCGATCTCTGGGCGCTGCAACGCATCACGGAACGCTTCCCTACCGCGGTGACGATGCTCTCCACCCCGCGCAACATCGAAAAAGTGGTGCAATATGCGGATGTGGTCGTAGGCGCAGTGCTGGTGCCCGGCGAACGCGCTCCCATTCTCATCACACGGGAGATGGTGCGCAAGATGAAGCCGCGCTCCGTCATTCTGGACATTTCCATTGACCAGGGCGGCTGCGTGGAGACCTCGCGTCCTACCACGCATGAGCGTCCCACGTTCATCGAGGAAGGCGTGATCCATTATTGCGTCCCCAACATGCCCGGCGTCGTGGCGCGGACCGCGACACATGCTTTCGTGAACGCCGTCATGCCCTACCTGATGGAAATTGCCCAACACGGTGTGGAGGGGGCGATTGCTCGCAATCCAGGGCTGGAAGCAGCGCTGAACACACACCAGGGGCGCCTGGTGCACTTGAGCCGCTTGAAAGGGCTGGAGGGAAAAGATGAACTGGATTGAGCGCTATCGCTCGCGCGTGGTTTCAGCAACAGAAGCGGTGCAGGCTATTCAGTCGAATCAGCGGGTTTTCATGACCGGCAACGTTTCCGTGCCGCAAAAATTGCTCCAGGCCCTGGTGGCTTATGCGCCCAACCTGCAAAACGTGGAGCTGGTCCATGCGCTCACCGTCGGCCCGGCGGATTATGTTGGGCCAGAAATGAGCGGCCATCTGCGCGTGAATACCGTGTTCATTAGCTCCAACACCCGTAAAGCGGTACAGGAGGGACGGGCAGATTTCACGCCGGTCTTGCTTTCTGAGTTTCCCCTCCTTTTCAAGCGCGGCATCCTGCCCCTGGATGTGGCGCTGATCCACGTTTCGCCTCCCGACGAGCATGGATTTTGCAGCCTGGGGGTAGAGGTCGGGCTGACGAAGACGCCGGCGGAGTCGGCGCGCCTGATCATCGCGGAGGTCAACGAGCAGATGCCGCGCACCCTGGGGGATTCGTTCATCCATATCAGTCGCCTGAATTACATTGTCCCGGTCAATTATCCGCTCCCGGAATTGCCCATGGCGGAGGAGGGGAACACGGAAGTCGTGGAGCGCATTGCCAGCTACATCGCCGAGCTGATCCCGGATGGGGCCACCATGCAAATGGGCATTGGGGCTATTCCGGACGCTGTGTTACGCTACCTGAAATCCAAACGCGATCTGGGCATCCATACCGAACTCTTCTCCGATGGCGTCATTGACCTGGTTGAGGCCGGGGTGCTCACCAATGCCCGCAAGACGCTGCATCCTGGCAAGATCATCGCCGGCTTTATCCTGGGCACGCGGCGACTCTATGAGTGGGTGCATGATAACCCGCTGATCGAGCTACATCGCACGGAATACGTCAACGATCCCTTCGTGATCGCCCAAAACGAACGCATGGTTGCCATCAATTCGGCCATCGAGGTTGACCTGACCGGCCAGGTGTGCGCCGATAGCATCGGGACAAAACTGTATAGCGGTGTGGGCGGTCAACTCGATTTCATTTACGGCGCCTCCCGTTCCAAAGGCGGCGTCCCGATCATTGCGCTACCCAGCACGACCACCCTGCGCGACGGCAGCGTGGTCTCGCGCATTGTGCCCATGCTCAAGCCCGGCGCCGGCGTGGTGACGACGCGCAACCATGTGCACTACGTGGTGACGGAATACGGTGTGGCGCACCTTTACGGGAAGACGATCCGCCAGCGCGCCCAGCAATTGATCAACATTGCCCATCCCGATTTTCGCGATGAGCTAAGGAAAAAGGCAGAGGAGTTACACTATTTATGAGACCGCGAACTCCAGACCGCCCCTCGTAGCCGTCGAATGGGGCCGGCAACGCCATGTTTTCGCTCTCCGGCAAACTTTTCTTGTACCTGATGGATTCTGCGAAAGCCCATGCCTGAGTTTCTCTATCTACTCCCTCCCGATGAAGCACGGCAGAGACTGTTCGCCCATTTGCCACCCCCTTCGCTTCCCACGGAAACCGTGCCGACGATGGAAGCCCTGGGGCGAGTGCTCGCCAAAGCGGTGAAGGCGCCGCATCCCCTGCCCTCCTTCCCGCGCACCTCGGTGGATGGTTATGCAGTGCGCGCACGGGATACATTCGGGGCTTCGGAAGCGCTCCCGGCCTATCTGACCCTGATCGGCGAGGTGCCCATGGGGCGGGTGCCCTCCTTCGCACTGCAGCCGGGTACCTGCGCCCTGATCCACACCGGCGGCGCCCTTCCCGAAGGTGCTGATGCGGTGGTCATGCTGGAGCACACCCAACGCCTGGGGGATGAGATCGAAGTGCTGCGCGCGGTGGCGCCGGGCGAAAATCTGTTGCAACCGGGCGAGGATGTGCAAGAGGGCGAGACGATCTTGAGCATGGGGCAGCCGTTGCGCCCGGCGGAAATCGGCGGCCTGATGGCGCTGGGCATCCTGGAGGTAGAGGTGTGGAAGCGCCCACGGCTGGGTCTGATCGCCTCGGGCGATGAAGTGATCCCGCCCCAACAATCTCCCGCGCCCGGCCAGGTGCGGGACATCAACACGTACTCGCTGGCGGCGCTGATCCTGGAATGCGGAGGCATTCCGCAATCTTATGGCATCGTGCCCGATCAGCCGCAGGCCCTGCGCCAGGCCGCCGAACGTGCGCTGCAAGAATGCGAGGCGTTGATCATCACCGCCGGCTCTTCCGCCAGCACGCGCGACATGACCGCAGAAGTGATCCAGTCGCTGGGAGCGCCAGGGGTCCTGGTGCATGGCATCAACACCCGCCCCGGCAAGCCGACCATCTTAGGCGTATGTGACGGCAAAGCGGTGATCGGCCTGCCGGGGAATCCGGTGAGCGCGCTGGTGAACGGTTACCTGTTTGTGCGCCCCTTGTTAGAGTATCTGCTGCAGCTTCGCCCGCGCCCGCGTGCGACCGTCCGGGCCCAATTGACGGTCAACCTGGCTTCCCAGGCAGGTCGTGAGGACTGGTGGCCGGTTCGCCTGGTGCGCGCGGATGCTTCGCCATCCGGCTGGCTGGCCGATCCGATCTTCGGCAAGTCCAATCTGATCTTCAGCCTGGTGCGCGCCGATGGGTTGATCCGCATCGTACCTGACGCGACCGGCCTGAGCGCCGGCGAAGAGGTGGAGGTATTCCTCTTATGAGCACAGAGAGCGTCTATCTGCATGACATTCCCCTTGAGGAAGCCTTTGCTCGACTGGAAAAGGCCCTCCAGGAACATGGCCGCTGGGAGTTGTTAGAGCGGGAGGAGATTCCGCTGAACGAGCAGGCGCTCGGTCGTGTGCTGGCGGAGCCGGTCTGGGCGCGCCTTTCTTCCCCTCATTATCATGCGGCTGCCATGGATGGGTTCGCCATTCGGGCGGAGGAGACGGCCCACGCCCAACCGACGGCCCCGGTCATCCTGCAACGCTTCCAGTATGTGGATACCGGCGATGCGCTGCCGGACTGGGCGAACGCAGTGGTGCCAATTGAAAACGTAGAAGCGCTGGACGAAAGCGGACAGATCGCCGCAAACCCGCGCCGACCGGCTGCCCTGCGCCTGCGGGCTGCGCTGGTGCCCTGGAGCCACGTGCGCCCGATGGGCGAGGACATCGTCGCCACCGAGCTGGTGCTGCCGGCTGGTCATGTGCTGCGACCGGTCGATCTGGGCGCGATCGCAGCCGCGGGACATACATCGCTCATCGTGTCCCGCCGTCCGCGCGTGGCGATCCTTCCCACCGGCACGGAACTGGTGCCCATCGGCACAGCAGTACGCCCCGGCGACATCCTCGAGTATAACTCCCTCGTCCTGGCTGCCCAGGTGCTCTCGATGGGAGGCCTGCCCACTCGCTTCCCGATCACGCCGGATGATTTCGACTTGATCTGCGAACGCGTGGAGCAGGCGCGCCAGGAGCACGATTTGATCCTGCTGAACGCTGGCTCTTCGGCTGGTTCGGAGGATTTCTCGGCGCGCGTGGTGCAGAAACTGGGGCAATTGCTGGTACACGGGGTGGCGGTACGTCCAGGGCATCCGGTCATCCTGGGTCTGCTGCCGCCCAAAGAGGGACGGCCGGCGATTCCGATTATCGGGGTGCCTGGCTATCCCGTTTCCGCAGCCCTGACCATCGAGATTTTCGTCGAGCCACTGATGGCGCGCTGGTTGGGTCGGAGCCGGCAGGAGTTGCCCGTCATCGAGGCAACTTTGACGCGCAAACTCACCTCACCGCCGGGCGATGACGATTATGTGCGGGTGGTCGTCGGGCGCGTGGGGCAGCGCGTGCTGGCCGCACCGCTCTCGCGAGGCGCTGGCGTGATCACCTCCCTGGTGCGCGCCGATGGGCTGGTCATCCTGCGGCGAGGCGTGCAGGGCGTCGAGGCGGGGGAAACGGTGAAAGTCCATCTCTACCGTTCCCTGGCAGAGATCGAGCGCACGATCTTCGCTATCGGCTCCCACGATATGACGCTTGACCTGATGGCGCAATTCCTGGCCAGGCATCAGCGACGTCTGGTTTCGGCAAATGTCGGCTCACTGGGGGGATTGCTGGCACTCAAGCGCAAGGAAGCGCATTTGAGCGGCTCTCACCTGCTCGATCCCCAGAGCGGAGAATACAATCTGCCCTATATCCGCAAATACCTGGCCGGCCAGCCCGTCCGGGTGATCGGCTTCCTGAAGCGTCAACAGGGGCTGCTGGTGCAGCGCGGTAACCCCAAAAACATTCGCGACCTGGAAGACCTGACACGGCCAGGGATCACGTTTGTCAACCGGCAGCGAGGGGCCGGCACGCGCATTTTGCTGGACTACCACCTGGAGCAAAAGGGCATCCCCACCGAAGCGATTGCCGGATATGATCAGGAAGAATACACCCATCTGGGCGTGGCAGCGGCGGTTGCTTCGGGACGCGCCGATTGCGGTTTGGGAATCGCAGCTGCGGCGCAGGCCCTTGACCTGGATTTTATCCCGCTCTTTGAAGAGCGCTATGATTTGATCATCCCTCAAGAGCACTTCGAGACCCCGCTTTTAGCTCCCCTGCTGGAACTTTTGCAGACGCCTGCTTTCCGTGAGGCAGTGAGCCGTCTTCCGGGTTACGATGTGAGCCTGATGGGTATTCTTCTGGCGGAGGTATAACATGGGCAGCGTACTGGTCATTGATGATAATCGTCAAACGGCGGAGGCGCTGGCGCAGATGCTGAAGGTGCTTGGTCTGGAGGCGCGCCCGGCCTACGGCGCTTCCCCGGCCATGACGCTCCTGGCGCATACGCTCCCGGACCTGGTGCTCCTGGACATCAACATGCCGGGGCTGAGCGGCCTGGAAGTGCTCGCCTATTTGCGCCGCGAGCCGCGCCTGCATCGCGTGCCGGTGGTCGTGATCACCGCCGATGAGCAGCCCGAAACGCGTCAACAGGCGCTTCAGGCAGGGGCGCAGGGGTTCCTGGTCAAACCGATCACGCTGGATGTTTTGGAAAGGGAACTTCAACGTCTCGGAGTGCTTGCCTGACATGCGTTTACGCGCCGATCTGACACTTCTGCTGGTCGCCTTCCTTTGGGGCGGCGCCTTCGTCGCTCAACGTGTGGCCGGACAAAGCGGTAGCGTGTATTTTTTCAACGCGGCGCGCTTTGCGCTGGCCTTCCTGCTCTTGCTGCCCTTCCTGCGCCGTCGCTCTTTCCCTGTAGCCGCCTGGCCCTGGGTGGCTCTGGCTGGCAGTGTGCTTTTCATCGCCACGGCCTTTCAACAGGCCGGTATGAAGACGACGACAGCCGCCAACGCCGGCTTCATCACCAGCCTGTACGTCGTGCTCGTCCCGCTGGTGCTCTTTCTCTTCTGGCGGGAGTCGCCCTCTCCTCTGACCCTTTGGGCCCTGGGGATGGCCCTGACAGGCGCCTACCTGCTTTCGGGCAGCGGAAAATTTGAACTGCACTGGGGGGATTTCCTGGAGTTGATCGGCGCCTTCTTTTGGGCCTTCCATGTCGTCTTGCTGGGGAAAGTAGCCTCGCGCTATGACGCACTGAGCTTTTCCGTCGGGCAGCTACTGGTCAGCGCCCTCTGGAATGCGCTGGCCGGCCTGCTTTGGGAGCACTGGATGGTCACAGCGGTCTGGACGTGGCTGGGAGCGGTCGCCTACACGGCGGTTTTTTCGCTGGCCATGGGATACACCCTGCAAATCTGGGCGCAGCGACACACCCCTCCCTCCGATGCGGCGCTGATCCTGAGCCTGGAATCCGTTTTTGCGGCCATCAGCGGCTGGATTGTTCTGGGAGAAAGACTGACTCCCGTGCAGGTTCTGGGCGCAGGGTTGATCTTCCTGGCAGTGCTCGTTTCACAATGGCCGATGCTTCAAATGCATCTTACCCTGACAAAACACACAGCCGAGGAGCAATACGATGTGGCGCGTGATCCTTAACCCCTATTCCAATCGCTGGCGCGCCCGCGAACGCTGGCCTCAAGCGGAACAGGCGCTGCGCCAGGCGGGGCTGACGTTCGAGGTGGTCGTCTCCGAGTACAAGCGGCATATCCTTACGCTGGCCGAACAGGCAGTAGCCGACGGTGTGGAGGGCATCATTGTGGCAGGCGGTGACGGCTCCATCGGCGAAGCGGTGAACGGCATCGTTCGCGCGCTCGGCTCGGTGGAGGCGCTGCCCCCCATCGGGATTTTGCCCCTGGGGTCGGCCAACGATTTCGCCTCCAATATCGGCCTGCCGCTCGATCTCTTTGAAGCGGCACAGGTGATCGCCCGAGGCCAGGTCGCCCGTTTTGACCTGTGCCAGTGTAACGAACGCTATTTCGTCAACAACTCGGCGATTGGGCTGGAGCCATATGTCACGATCAAGCATGAGCGCATTCAATGGATCAAGGGGCAGATGCGCTATGTGGTGGCTGCGCTATGGGCGATTGCCGAAGGCCCAAACTGGAAAGCGCGCCTGGAATGGGATGGCGGCACCTTCGAGGGGCCGGTCACCCTGCTTTCAGTGGGAAATGGCCCAAGGACGGGCGGCGTCTTCTACATGACCCCTCACGCCGATCCGCGCGATGGGCGGCTGACTTTTGTGTTTGCCTATCGCCCATCCCGCCTTGCAATGCTCCAGACGATGCCCGCCACCATGAAAAGCGGCGCCGGGAATTACACGGAATTGCCGGGCGTCCACGAATACCACGCTTCTTACATAAAGATTTCACTCAATCGCCCATCTCCTGCGCATACAGATGGAGAATTGTTTGAGCACTGGCTGCAAACGCTCGAATATCGCATTCATCCCGGACGCCTGAGCGTATACTGCGCCTCCTGAGCCACGTCGGCCCCCGAGCATATGCGAAAACCTCGCCGTCGTTTACCGTTTCCATGGCGCCTGTTTTTCGGGAGCGTCCTCGTTTTCACCCTTCTGGCAACGCTGAACTTCGTTTTGCTGGAGCGATTCCAGGGAGGGAACGAAGCCCGCTTTCTCTGGCACATTTTGCGTTCGTACAGTGCTTCCGAGACGGAGCTATATCTTCCAATGCGCTCCTGGCCGCTGCAGGTCGGGCTGGAACCGTTGACGGGGAGCGCTCCGCGCCGTTTTGATCTGCCGCTGCCCTTCCTGCTGCTGCTCTTTCCGCTGATGCTCTTCCCTTCCGACGGCTGGGCTGCTGCCTTTGCGCTCCTGCTGCTGGAAGTTACCGTGCCTCTCACCGTAGTCCTGGCCGTCAGGCTGGCCGAATGGCCTCTTTCGTGGAAATGGCAGGTGCTTTTGATCTTCCTGGCTGTTCTCTGGCCTTATTCCTTCATCGGGCTTCGAGAAGTGGCCCCATTCTGGCTTTTCCTGGCGCTTTTGCACGCAGGCTTGCTGGCACTGCGCGCGCAGCAGGACGAACTGGCCGGCGCACTGCTGGCTTTGCTCACCCTGCGCTGGGAAGCAACGGCAGGCGCGCTCCTTTTCCTGACGTTTTACGCGATCCGCCGTCGTCGCTGGCGCGTGCTGGCCGGCACCGGGATGTTGTTGTTCCTGCTCTACAATATCGCCTTCCTGCTCCGCCCCGCATGGTTCTTGCCTTTCCTGCGCGCCGTGACCTTCAACCTCCGTCAGGGATTCGGCGTCAGGCTCGCAGACTGGCTGCAGCAAATTTTTCCTGCATGGCCGGTTTCACCGGCTTTGATCGTGAGCCTGGGGATCGTGATCCTGCTCTTCGTGGAATGGCGACTGGCCTCTCTGGAGGAACGCCCGCTCGCCTTTTACTGGACGCTGAACCTGAGCCTGGTTCTTACCCCCTGGTTGGGATTACGCTTCCAGCTCCCCGATCTGACCATGCTCTTCCCTTCCCTGATCCTGATCGCGGCTCTGAGCTGGAAACGCTGGCCGCGCTACGGGCTGTTCCTGCCCTTTTTGTTGCTACTGCTCGCCTTCTTCGTGCCCTGGGCGCTCTGGCAACAGGCGTTGCGCCACCCTCAAGAGGTACGCTGGCAGCAGGCGTTGTATCTTTTCCCGTCTCTGTTCGCCTTGAGCGGTTTGTACTGGTTCCGCTGGTCGCTTTTCCGGCCGCGCACCTGGCTGGATCGCATTCGTGCTGGAGATGTCATCTGAGATGAAAGGGCGCGCATATTTCTGGCTCTGGCTTTTGGGATTGGGGATGGCGTTGGGCATTGCCGCCTGGCAGTCTTATCCGGGATACATGGATGCTGCCTATTATTTCGGCGGTGGTTTACAGCTAAGCCGCGGCGCCGGCTTCTACGAGCCTTATATCTGGACGTATCTGGACGATCCAGCCGGCCTGCCGCACCCCTCTCATGGCTACTGGATGCCGCTGGCTTCGATCCTGAGCGCGTTGGGGATGTGGCTCAGCGGGCATCACACCTTCGCGGCCGGTCGCCTGCCTTTTATCCTCCTGGCCTCGCTCATTCCTCCCCTGACGGCTCGCCTGGCCCTGACGCTGGATCAGAACCGTCAGCGGGCCTGGCTGGCCGGCCTGTTTGCGCTTTTCAGCGGCTATTACGCTTCCTTCCTGCCGACGACCGATAACTTCTCCCCCTACATGGTGCTGGGAGCGGTATATTTCCTGCTGCTTGCGCCTTCCCCGAAGGGAACGCTCACTGCGCGGCGATTTTTCCTGGCCGGAGTCGTCACAGGGCTGCTGAACCTGGCGCGCAGTGACGGGCTGTTATGGCTACCCATGACCTGGCTGGCCATTGGGCTGCTCTGGAAAAAAGCCGGAGCACGCGGCTGGCCCTTCTGGAAATCGGTTGGGGCACATGGGATCGCCGCTCTGGCGGGCTATCTGGCGATCATGGGCCCATGGTACCTGCGCAATCTGCGGGTATACGGGGCGCTCTTTTCTGCAGCGCCGCGCCGGGCACTCTGGTTGAGATTTTACAACGAGACGTTCATTTACCCTCCCGACATCCTTTCGCCGCAACACCTGCTCGAAGCCGGCTGGAAGGCGATTCTGGAGGCGCGCCTGTGGGCGCTCGGGGAAAATGCCCAGACTGCGCTCGCAGGTCAGGGCTTGATCGTGCTCTTCCCCTTGATCCTGATCGGTCTCTGGAAATATCGGCAGGAGGTGCGCGTCCAGGTGGGGGCTTTGGGCTGGCTCGGAACTTATTGGAGCCTTTCGATGCTTTTCCCCTTTGCCGGCGCGCGCGGTGGATTCTTCCATGCCGGCGCTGTGCTACAACCCTTGTGGTTTGCGCTGGCGCCATCGGGGCTGGATGTGCTGCTGACATGGGCAGCGCGCCGCCGGGGCTGGCATCTACCGCAGGCGCAGCGGGTGTTCCGCTCCGCGCTGGTGGTCATCGTGGCCATTCTCACTGCCTATCTGGTCTGGACAAGGGTGATCCGTCTGGGCTGGGGAGAAGGGGAGCAATACTATCCGCAGGTGGAGCAGTTCCTGGTGCAGGCCGGAGCCAGGCCCGAGGACGTTATCATGGTGCTTAATCCCCCCGCCTGTTTCATCATGACCGGGCGCCCCGCCGTGGTTGCTCCCTACGCCAACGCGCAGGCGGTGTTGCAGATTGCGCGTCGCTATGGTGTGCGCTATCTGGCGCTGGAAGCCGACGCTTCCGCACTTCCTTTTTATCACGATGTGGATTCTATGCCCCAATTTCGCTATTTGGGAACAGTGAGCGGCGTCCGAATTTTTGAAATTCGGTGAGAGGAAATTGCCTGTCTCAAGGGTAAAGGCTATTTGCTCGTCACAGAGACCGCGGCGATGCGGTGGACTCATTCTTCCAGGAGGAAATCTCCGTTTTCCAGAACGCCGCGCAGAATGGCTCGAACAGTTGGGGAATGTTCCGCTGAAAGGGCGGAAAGAGGAAAGGGTTTCAATTGGGCCTGTGTGGTTGGCATCCCTGGTCGAAGGTATGTATCAAAAGGGAGCGAGGCGCGGAATAACTGGTAATACAGAAAACGCCTGGCCTGCCGCTGATGTTCTTGCGGCGCGCGCAGCTGCTCCGCCTGCAGAAATGCCTCTGCAAGCTGCAAATATTCCTCCACACTTTTCGGGAAGAAGACCGTCGGATATTGGGTGAAGCGTGCCTTTCCCGCACAAAGTACCGCCGCCCCCAGGATGGAGGCCTCCAGGCCAATCGTCGAGTTATAGACCATGACAAATTTGGAACGCTGGATCAGCTCATAGGAGCTGAAATACTCCTGCGGCGGGACAAACAACACGTTTCCCAGTTCTTCTACTTTGCGCTCAGCGACCCACTCAGCGACGGATTCCTGGCTTTCCTTTCCTGGCCGGCTCTCGTCCGGGTGGGCGCGAATGACAAAAAAAGTCTCCGGGTGACGGCGAATGATCCGCTCCAGCGTAAAATCCAGCCAGGCAAACATATCGGGGAAGAGCGTATTGGCATGGGGCTGGCTGGTATCGAAGATCACGTTGGTAAAGATGGGCACAATCTGGCGAAAGCGTGACGCTTTTTCCAGAAACGATCTATCCAGGCGGCGCATTTCGGGCCAGAAGCGAATGCCGGCCATGGTGAACTGTCCCTGGAAGCGCTGCTCCAGATAAGCATCCAGGCGCGCGTTTTGCGCCTCGTTTAACTCAAAATCTGGCGGAATGTGAATGGGATACGCCGTGGCCTCACCCTCGGTGAAAAACGCCGAGGCCGGCTGCAGACCCACCTCGTGGGTGATGGTGCGGATGCCTCGCTGACGGGCCACATAGCAGACGACCGCTTCAGGGTAGAACTGTCCGTTGAAGGCGATCACGGCGCGCGGCCGCACCTGGTCCAGAAAACGGCCAAACGCCTGCGCAATATTCCAGGCCGAAAGAATATATTCCCGCATCAAATAGCGCGTGGGCGCGTCATCGTTCAGGTGATGGCGGCGCAGAATCCAGCGCAGCCCAGGCAGGCAGAGCGCCCCTAAGGGCATTCCCTCCCACTCGAAGGCGGCCAGTTCCTCCAGGCTCAAGTCGCGGAGCGCTGCTTCCAGCCGTGACTCGCGGCTGAAATGGAACCAGTGTACCGGCGCGCCCGTATAAAGCACATGGGATTGATAAATGCAGGTCGCACAGCGAGGCGGACGCTGAGGATTCTGGCGGTCGGTGCTCAGGATGCAATGGCTCATGCCATGATGACAGGCGAAGAACACCACCGGCACCCCATGCAGGCGCAAGGCCCAGGAAGTAATCAGATGAAATCCCGCGTTCCAGCTCAAATCGTCAATACCGCTCGAGGCTTTGAACATGACCACCGCATCCCCCCGAGGCGCCGGCGCCTGACGCAGCACTTCACGGGCCATGCGCCAGATGCGGAGATTGTTGAGATGGCGCAAAAGGCGGCGCTGCCAGCGCCGCTTCAGAGCCTCTCCCTGACCGTTTCCACCCATGAAGCTCATCCCTCCCGCGACAGCGTGCCTGAGCGATGCAAAGCGCGCCAGACCTTCTCCGGCGTGATCGGATTGGCATCTATGTTCACGCCGACGGCATCCAGCACCGCATTGGCGACCGCAGGCGCCACGCCATCCATCGGGATTTCTGCGACAGCCTTAATCCCGAAGGGATGGGTTGGCTCGAAGGTTTCGACGAAGATCACGCCCAGTTCCGGCATTTCATCGGCGCGGAAGATGTGGTAATCACGGAAATTGCGCTGCTGCGGGCGTCCCTGAGCGTCATAGGTCAGCTCTTCGCACACTGCGTATCCCAGCGCCTGCGTCATGCCACCTTCGATCTGTCCCGAGGCGGTCAACGGGTTAACAATCACACCGGAATCTACCGCCATCACCAGCCGATCCACGACGACCATGCCGGTTTCCGTGTCTACGGTCACTTCCGCAAATTGCGCTGCAAAGGGCGGCGGAGAGGAAGGGGAAACATAGGAGGCGACCGCCATAATTTGTTCCTGCTCGTTATGATGGAGAGCGTCCAGGGCGATCTCTGCCAGGGTCACCGAGCGACCATCAGGCGCAAAGGCGCGGCGTTCCGCCAGGCGAATGGCGCGCGCATCTTCCACGCCGAGCATCCTGGCCGCACGCGCCCGAATGCGCTCTGCGACCTGTTCCGCGGCGCGCACCGCCGCCGCGCCGGAAATGTACGTCGTCGAAGAGGCGTAGGCACCTTTGTCGAAGGGGGTGAAATCCGTATCCGAAGAATAGACGAGAATATCCTCCAGGGGAACGCCGAGCACCTCAGCCACCATTTGGGCGATGACGGTATCCGAACCGGTGCCGAGATCGGTGGCGCCGATCAACAGGTTAAACGAACCGTCATCGTTCATTTTGATCGAAGCGCCACCCATGTCCAGATAGGGAATCGCTGTCCCCTGCATCACCAGCGCCACGCCGATCCCGCGGCGCAGATGGGGATGGCCGGGCACCTGATGCCATTCTGGATTGCCGAACTTCTGATCCCAACCGATCATGGCCTTGCCCTGGCGCACGCATTCCTCCAACCCTACCGTGTGGATGATCTCCGGCCTGGGTTCACGGCCTTCGCTCCAGGCGGTGCTGAAGGGATGCAATTCTCCGGCCCGCAGCGCGTTCTTCAGGCGGAATTCCAGCGGATCCAGGCCCAGGGCGCGGGCGATCTTCTCCATGTGCCGTTCGACCGCCCAGAATCCCTGCGGCACGCCATAGCCACGATAAGCGCCAGCCGGGGGATGGTTGGTGTAAACAATATCGGCATAGAAACGGATATTCGGCGATTGACGATAAGGGCCATCGCCGACATATAGCGCCATGGCCTTATGGCCGGTGTTGCCGGTCACCGTCAGGGCGTGGCAGCCATAGGCGCCGGTATCGGTGAGCACACGCATTTCGTTCGCCGTGATCGTCCCATCGCGTTTGACGCCCGTCTTCATCCAGATTTTCATCGGGTGACGCGAACGAGCCGCGATAAATTCTTCCTCCCGCGTGTACTCATAGTACACCGGGCGGCCGGTTGCGATGGTCAGGTGAGCCGGAATATCCTCGATCAGCACCTCCTGTTTTCCGCCGAACCCGCCGCCGATGCGCGGCTTGATGACGCGAATGCGCTTGATCGGCAGCCCCAGGACCGGCGCTAACTGCCGCCGGACGTGGAAGGGCACCTGTGTCGAGGTGCGGATCACCAGCCGGTCATCCTCGTCCCACCAGGTCAGCGCTACATGGGGTTCGATGGAACACTGTTGCACCTTGGGCACCTCATAGACGCCCTCGAAGATTTCATCCGCTTCCGCAAACCCTTTCTCCACATCGCCGATGTCTATCCGAATGCGAGCCGCCAGGTTACGGCTGGGATCGGATTCACCGAAGTTTACATACTCCGGCTCGTCATGGATGCGAGGCGCTCCTTCCTGCATCGCCTGCTCCGGCTCCAGGATGGCCGGCAGCGGTTCATATTCGACTTCGATCAACTTCAACGCCTCTTCAGCAATCTCTGGCGTTTCTGCGGCGACGAAAGCCACCCGATCTCCCACGAAACGCACCTTGTAATCCAGGGAGAAAGTATCCAGCGGCCCAGGGATCGGATCGGACTGGCCGGCAGTCGAATAGGCAACACGCGGCAGGTCCTGCCAGGTGAGCACCGCAGCCACCCCCGGCAAGGCCCTGGCTTTGCTCACATCTATCCGCTTGATGCGGGCATGAGCATAAGGAGAGCGAAGCACTCTGGCATAGAGCAGGCCTTTTTTCTCAAAATCGGCGGCGAAGGCCGGCTTCCCCTGGGCCAGCTTCATGGCATCCACTTTGGCTTCCGGATGACCGACGCGCTGGAAAGGACGCACCTGGGGCGCGAAGACGATCTTCGGCAGGACTTTGCTTTGCGTTTGCGTGCCTGCCCCGGCCGGCGACGCCGTCGCTTCATCCGACGGGGAAGCGGATGTGCCCAAATCGAACATGCCGCCAACCTCCAGCGGTTCTACCGGCTCATTGCGGAGCATCGCGGCAGCCCGCAGCACCGCCTGTACCGGTTTGGCATATCCGGTACAACGGCAAAGCACACCGCTCAGGGCCTGGCGCACTTCCGCCTCCGTCGGGGAGGGATTGCGGTCGAGCAGGGCTTTGGCAGCCAGGATTTGGGCCGGCGTGCAATAGCCACACTGGATAGCACCGGTTTCGATAAAAGCCTGCTGGAGCGGATGGAGACCGCGCCCCTGTTTCCATCCCAGATCCGGGTGTTCGCCGAGCGCCTCCAGCGTGACAATCGAGTGACCTTCAGCCTGGGCAGTCAGGATCACCACAGAATTGACGGGTTTCCCGTCCAGGAGCACGGTATCCGCGCCGCTCAGGCCATGTTCATCCCCGAACTTGATGCTATGAAACCCTAACTTTCTCAGCGTTGTAAACAATCGCTCGTGGGGCGGAACGTCAACCGTATGGCGCACGCCATTGATGGTCAGGGTAACCTGGGTCATTTTTTCCTCCGGAGAATTCACCTTCAGGAAATGAGTGCGTTCACTTACCCATTCAGGAGTGGGTTCAAAAGCTCCTTCACGGCCAGAAACCAGGGGCAGCGAAAGGCTTGACTTGCTTCGCTTTTGAATTGCCTGGAAGTATTGTACCAAAAAGTCATCCCTTGAGAAACCTTGCGCCGGGTGTTCGGGGATAGTTTTCCTCAGCACCTGACCGTTCTCCAACCCCGCTCCCCCTTTCACAGGTTGGAAAGCCCGTAACTGCAGTCTGCCCTGACAGGCTCAATGTTAACCGCTTTTGCTGCCAGATAACCATTTCAGATTACGACTGATTAACAATTCGGTCATTTCTCTGTGATGTGTATTTTTCATAGTGACCACTTCTGTAACAAATCCATGACGAGAGGCCATCTCTCGAACCGTAGATGTATCGTCATAAGTCATTAAAAATTCACCCTTCAATCTTTCAGCGATGGTAAATAACTTTTCATGGTCTATATCGGAGTAAGTATATAGACGAGAGCCGGCTTTTTTCCCTGCTATGGTGTAAGGAGGGTCAATAAAATAGAGCACATCTGACCGATCAGCGCTTTGTTCGAGAAATTCAAGCCCATCGCCTTGAATGAAAGTGATACGTTCGCGCACTTTCGCTATTTGTATGATACGTCTATACAATGTCTGGGGATACCAGCGCGATTTCAATCCTTTCCCATTTTCTCCATTCTTCACTTTACCAGCTCCGGGAGCCAGGATCCCTCCGCGATTGACACGATTCCGCAGGATTGTCTGGAAGGCTTGCTCCTCTACAGAGGTATAAGTACTGGATAAGACCCTATCTACGTTCTCCTGGTTTAGTTCAAAATCAATAATCATCTGTGCCAACCGTTGATAGTCACCGTAAATAATCGCTTTCCAGACCGCAGATACTTGCTCGTCTATCTCTACAAGGGTCACGTGTTGGGCTAATTGCTCGATAGCGACCGTTAACCCTATAATTGCTCCACCCGCAAAGGGTTCTATGAAATCTGCAGGACGTTTTGGTTGATGCATCAACCACTGTATAACAAAAGGCACCAGCCAGGTTTTCCCGCCTGGATACCGAAAAGGGCTATACTGATTTACTGAGGCTACATTGACTGCCCGTTTTGTATTTAAATCACCAAATAATCTTAACTGATGGTGCTGGATTTTCATCATTTCTCACTGATCAGCAAATTCTGTCAGGGTAGGGGCATCAGGAGGATAGCCATTTTCCAGTTTTTCGTCGAGTTTCTGTTGTAAGTGCTCAACAAACTCCTCTACAGGCCCTGCTTCAGCAACGGTAATTGTCTCCAACGCGGGCAGGAAGGCTGTAAACACAGTATCGTGTCTGGTCAAGTTGTACCGATTCGTGGATGGCTCAAAAACAAGGTCGTATATCAGCCAGGCTATATCTGCCTGATCTGGCTGTGTTTGTGGTAGTTGCGGAAGGTTTGCAAAGAAACTCTTGTCTACAGCAACAGCTATTTTCTTTCCCCATTTGTTGAGAATACCCCCCTTGTATATCAACTGAGGCGCCAAACGCTTTCTTGAGGAGGATAAGTAATCAGGGCGGGGATAATAGGGCCCTTCCCATGTCATTTCATGGTTTTGTTGCGGGTCTTTCATGTAATGCTCAAAAGCATTACGAACATTGCCAGAGATATAAACTGCTTGAACCTCTAAAGCCCCAAAGTCAACGACGCGCCCCTGGTCATTGTAGGCAACCAGGACTATGTCAACATTTCCTGCTGAATGACCATATTTATCAGGAAGACGTACTTCTGTAAGGGATGTCCATGCAACATTCTTTCCAAAAAAGAAGGCGGCTGCATCATCAGCAATCAGCCAGTCTTGTCTGAATCGAATCGGGCAGGTGATAGCAACATTTGAGCCGTCATAAATGCTACAAACTCCCAACGGATTTTTAGCCTTATCTTTGGTGCAATTGGGAACTTTGTTGTTATAAGGACACAAGCGTTTTGCCCGATGACGATTGGCTTCAGGCGAGAAATTATTTGTCGGAAAGCCAAAAACTTCTGCCAGTGGATGAGGACGAGCCATGCTGTACTCCTTTCTCCGTATTTTACATACCACAAACCTGCTTCCGGCCCAACAGACGCATCAGAAATGGGAATACAGGCTCTCAGATAACGGATTGCGCGCTAAAGTGCCAGCATAAAAGCCTGCTGAGTGGCAAGTCTGCGAAGAGGAGACTATCCCAAAAAGTGCTGTTGCACTGCCACCCTATCAATCTGGCACA
>JAGHYK010000153.1 GCA_017743695.1 Chloroflexota bacterium | reverse complement strand
TTAGAACTCCAGGCCCTGTCCTGGCTCTCTGTAGCCTGGGGAAACACCGGCAATGCTCAAAAGATGATCGAATTTGCAACTCGCCTGCTGGCTCGTGCTCGCCAAGTGTCAAGTGAGAAATACCAGATGGTGGCTGCTCTGCGACTGGCAAACGCATTGGCGGAGATTGACCTGCGTGGTCGCTGGAATGAGTTGCGCCCCTTGCTTTTAGAGGGCCTGGATGCTGCACATCGTCTTGGGGATGAATTCTATGAAGTGTATCATCTGGTGTTGATGGGTGAATATGCCATCCAGATGGGAGAGGATGAGTCCGGTTTTCGCTGGTTGCAGCAAGCGCTTGGTACCTTACAACCGTCAAAAGAGCATAGAAATTACTTCAGTTATCGTGTCTACCGGGCTTTGTCATGGCTTATGCAATGTCGCCACGACCATCACGAAGCCTTGCGGTATGCTGAAATGGCTATTGATGCAGCTCAGAAAGATGGGAATCCCCAATTCATAGCTGATGCTCAACTGACGCTGGTACGGGCCAAGCAGGCACTTAGAGAACCGCCTGAGGCGCTGGAGTTGGTAGTAAAAAAGGTATTGTCCAAGGCACGGCAGATGGGCTGGAAAGGCAAGGAGCAAGTGGCGGAATACCTGCGCGGCGAACTGCTGCGGGAGATGGGCCACCCGGAGCAGGCGGAGCCGTCCGCCCGTCGGGCGCTGGAACTGGCGCGGGAGACGAAGTTGAAAGAAGAAGAAGTGGAATGTCTGCTCAGCCTGGGGCAGGTGCTGCTGGCGCTGAAGCGCCCCCAGGAAGCGCGGGAAGTCCTGCAACAGGCCCGGCGGTTGAGCCAGGAAAGAGATTACGCAGATCATTTCCAGAGAGCCGACGAACTTTTGCGAGGAGAATAATGCCACCTTCTATTCCGACTGAGAGCGAGTCTGGCGTATTTCAGGTGGACTTTGAAAACCTGATCAAAGTCCTGGGACAGAATCTGTATGCCAATCCCAAAGCGGCAGTGCGCGAACTGATCCAGAATGCCAGCGATTCCTGTGTGCGCCGTCGGGAAGCGGAGGATTTCCAGCCTGCCATCCAGGTCATCGCTCATCCCGAAGAAAGACTTCTGATCTTTGACGATAATGGCTCCGGGATGAGCAAAGATGAGGTCGAGCAGAATCTGGCCAGCATTGGAGGGGGACGCACGCGCCGGGTGCGTCAGTGGCTGGAGACATCCAACCCGGCGGCAGCCAGAATGCTGATCGGCCAGTTTGGTATCGGGTTTCTCTCCGCCTTTGTCATCGCCGACAAAGTGGTGGTGGATACATTTTCCGTAGGGGGCGGCCTGCCGGTGCGATGGATTTGTGAGGGCACAAGCCGGTATCAGATCATGCCTGGAGACCGGTCCGAACCGGGCACGCGGGTTACCCTACACCTGAAACCGGCCCATTATGACCTGCTGGAAGAAGAGGTGCTGCGAGAAACCATCATCCGCTATGCCGACTTTATCGCTTTCCCTATCTACCTGAACCACTCTCCTCAGCCGGTCAACCGCATGCAGGCCCCTTGGCACCGGGATGCCGCAGAGGTGGAGTACGCCGAATACATCCGGCATCGCTACGGTGTCAGGCCGCTGGCGCTGGAACCCGTTGCCCACGAATCAGAAGACCTTTCCGTTCAGGGGGTGCTTTTCATTCCCCCACGCAGCGCTGAATGGAGGCGCAGGTTACGCGCCATAGACCTGTTCCAGAAACGGATGTATGTGGGAGAGGATCTGAACCTGCTGCCTGAATGGGCCGGTTTTGTCAGCGGTGTGCTGGATTGCGCCACCATTGAACTGGTGGCCAGCCGCGAGGCAGCCATTGTGGATAACGCCGCCTACCGGGCGCTCCAGTCCTTTCTGGAAAAAGCGGTGACATCGTTTGTGCGCCGGCTGGCAGAGGACGACCGGCCGACCTTCCTGGAAGTGATTCGCCAGCATGACTGGCCGGTAAAATGGGGAGCTGTGCGCAATGACTTTTTCTTTGATCAGGTTCGTGATCTGATTCCCTTCAAGACGGATATGGGCCCGATGGTCCTGCCCAGGTATCTGGAACGGGTACCGGAACGGCTGGGCGGGATCAGGACCATTTACTACGTGCCCGGAGAGCAGCCACTGGGCCAGCAACAGAGCGCCATCTTTCGTGCCAGGGGCGGCCCGGTGATTCAGGCAGACCTGGTGGAAGAGCAGTTTCTACGCAAGTATGCCGAACGGGTGGACAATGTGGGGTTGCGCCAGATGGCTTCCGGAGTGGTGGAGTTGATGACCTTTGCGGAGGCCCCCCGCTGGCGAGCGCTGGAAGCCCGCTACGAAGACTTGGGCATCGTTGCTCGCGCCGTCTCTTTCTACCCGCCAGAAATGCCGGCCATGGTCGTTCGTCAGGCTGATTACGACACCGAACGCCTGATTGAGCAGATTGTAGATGGCAGTCGCTCGCTGATTGACTTTATGACCCGCATCGGACGGGAACGGTCTGATGCTTACGGTCTCTGTTTCAATGTGGACAATCCCATCATCCAGCGGCTGGCAGAATATCAGGGCGATGAAACAATCCTCAACGCAGCGCTGCGGGCCATCTACAGCAGTGCCCTGCTAGCTGCCGGCGTGGAACTGACCCCTGAACTCAGCCAGTCGGTCGCCCGCGCCCAGATGCGCGTGATTGAATTGCTTCTGGAACAGGAGGAACGGCTGCGCACGGAGGGGAAAACAGCTCCTTACGCGCCGTCGCCGTTTGAGGAGCCGGGAGAGGGAAAAGACGGCAGAGCCTGCCGAAAGTGAAGAAGAGGAAAGTGGCAACGAACCGCCACCCTCTGGGACCGCACCAGCAGAGCCACCATCATCTCTAAAAAGAGTTTCTTTCTTCAAACGATTGATAAGGAGGTTTAAGAAATGAGCGCACAACAGGTCACTGCCACGGGGCAGATGCGGATCAATCTGCCTGGCGTTATCAAGATGCTGGGGGAGAGCCTGTACTCCGATCCCAGCGTGGCCATCCGCGAATTGATCCAGAACGCCAACGATACCTGCATCGTCCGTCAGGCAAAGGATCCCCACGCGCCCCAGCCGGAAATCAAAATTGATTTCAACGCCTGGGAACACACCCTGATTGTGGAAGACAACGGCGCCGGGTTGACGGCTGAGGAAGTGAAGGAATTCCTGACTGTCATCGGACGCAGCCATACCGACGAGGTGCGTCGCTGGCTGGAGGAAGAAGGGCAACTTCCCCTGGCAGAAAGATTGATCGGCCGTTTTGGGCTGGGGCTCCTCTCTGCCTTTATGATTGCCGACCGGATTGAGTTTGACACTTTGTCGTATCAGGAAGGCGCTGAACCGATCTGGTGGGCCTGCGCGGGCGGTCAGGAATACCAGACCGGACCAGGCACAAAAGACCGGCCCGGCACCCGGGTAACCATCAAGGTGGACCCCCGACACATCGGTCTCCTCAACGAAGAGAGACTGACGGAACTGATCCGCCTGTACGCCGATCTGCTGAGCGTCCCCATTTACCTGGGCTACAGTCGCACGCCGGTCAATACGATGAATGCTCCCTGGCATCGCGCCTGGGAGGGAGAGGCGGTGCCGGAAGCTGAATACCGGGAATTTGCCCGGCGTCGCTTCCAGGATGTGGGCATCCTGGACATCATCCCAGTCAGCATTGTGGAAGATGAGGGGCGCTTCAAAGTCGGGGGCGTGCTGATCATCCCCAAACAGCCGCTGGCCATTGTGCGGGAACACGGCGATGCCATCGTGTATGTGCGCCGAATGTTTGTCTGCAAAGACGACCGCACCGTCCTGCCCGAATGGGCCAAATTTGTGAAAGGCATTGTGGAAAGCCCCAATCTACGGGAAACCACCAGTCGGGAATCGGTCCGCCGGGACGAGAACCTGATCCGCGTTCAGCAGGCTTTAGGACAGCACATCCTGGAATGGCTGGCCAGGAAATCTGAAGATGACCCGCGTATGTTCCGGGAGATTGTCACCAACCATAACCTGGTCATCAAGGCCTGGGCGCTGGTCTCCGACGAGTTGTTTGACCGTATCAAAGACATCGTCCTGTTTGATACCGATGTCGGCTATATGAATCTGCCTCGCTACTTTGAGCAATCCCGCCTGATACGCCGTGGCAAAGAGGAGGCTCAGCAGGAGAACGACAAACGTTACATCTACTACTTTGCCACACCGGGTGGAGTAGGCCAGCACGCGTTTCTGTTCCAGGCCAGGGGCGTGCGGGTCATAGATGCCCAATTTTTCCCGGAAGAGCCTTTCCTGAAGAAATACGCCGAACGCCATCCAGATGTGGAACTGCGCCGTCTGGATGTGGGGGGTGAGTATATTTTTGAGGAACTCCGTCCGAAAGAGGCGAAATGGATAGAATTGGAGGAAGCCTATGCAGACCGTCGGATTGAAGCCCGCGTGGTCCGATATGAGCCGCAGAGCATTCCCGCTGTACTTATCTTTCCTGAACAACCTTCCTACGAGCAGCAGGCACGGCAACTGCTGGACGATCCGGATGTCAGCCCGGCTCTGAAAGGATTGCTGAAGCCCCTGATGGAAGAACTGGAGAAGGGACGCAAACAGAAAATCTCGGGTGCCGGAGTGCTCTATCTGAATGCAGATAACGATGTGATCCAGCAACTGGCTCAGGAATACCCCCGGCGTGAGGATGTGGAAGAAGTTGACGTGTTGACCACCATCTACAACAATGCCCTGATGCTGAGCTCACCCCGCTCGCTGACCCTTGAGAACGCGCGGCGTATCTTTGACAGCAACAACCGCACCATTCGCGCTCTGATCAGCAAGATCAACGAAGTGCGCGAACTCCGCCAACGGGCGCCGGCAGCAGACCCGGCCCATATGCAGGCGCTGGAAGCGGAACTCCACAGGCTGCAGGCCGAGGTAAGCCGCCTGCAAGAAGAAAACCAACGCCTGACGCCAGCAGCTCCGGTGCTCCCTGCCGTCCGTACCGCCTGCTTCGCCCGGCCCTACCGCCCCGAGTTTGCCGAAATTGAAGACGCAATCAAAAGGGTTTTTAGGAGAGAAATGGGAGTCAGGCTGGAAACAGTGGTTGAAAAACCCGAAGACCTGGTGGTCTGGCAGAATATCCAGGCCAAGATCAGGAACAGCCATTTTCTGGTTGCCGATATTACCGGTGCCAATCCCAATGTGTTGATTGAGGTGGGCTACGCTATGGGAGCCGGTAAACCGGTGGTGTTGATCCAGAGACAGGATGATGATACGCGCGTTCCATTTGATGTGCAGCCTTTCCTGAGGCTTTTTTACACGGTGGTGCAGGCCACGGATGGCAGAAAGGTTGTTGCTCTCCTGAGTGACGAACTGGAGAGGGCAAAAGACGCCATCTTTGAAAAGACCCCCGGCCTGCGGGAAGCCGCTTCAGCATAATGAGGATGGTACAATGCCGGACGAAAGCCAGGATATTCAGTCCCTGATTGACTCCGGCAGGCGCTTTCACCAGCAGGGCGATCACTATCGGGCATTGCTGGAATATCGCAAAGCCTTTGTCCTGGCGATGGCCTCAGCGAATAGCGGCTGGATGCCGTTGCTGTACTGGTTGCTGGGCAGTGAGTATCGCGACTGCGATGAATATCACCGCGCCGCGGAGATGCTGGCAGCGGCTCTGGCCATGCTTTCAGGCGTGGAGGAGAAACCAGAGATTATCCGCTTAAGGGCAAGCCTCCGGAAAACGCTGGCCATTACCCTGGAAGACATCTATGGCGCGCAGAAGCCAGAGGTGCTGCAACTTCTGGAAGAGGCCCGCCAGGAGTTCCAGCAACTGGATGAGCCGGAACAGGTGGCGAATATCTGTCAGCACATCGGCGGAGTGTACCTGGGGAAGAAACGCCTGGGGCAGGCGGATGCTGCGCTTCGGGAAGGGCTGAGCCTTGCGCGCCAGGCAGGTGATGCGCAACTGGAATCCTGGATTCTGGACGATATGGCCTATCTGGAGATGGAGCGCGGCCAGTACGCCATGGCTCTGGAACTGACCGAACGGGCGCGGGAGAAAGCGCTGGCTGTGGGAGACCGGGAGGCTGAAGG
>JAGHYK010000152.1 GCA_017743695.1 Chloroflexota bacterium | reverse complement strand
GATCTACACCCACGTCCTGGAACGCGGCGGCCTGGCCGTGCGCAGCCCGCTGGACCTCCTCTGATCCCATGCGCCCCGCCTCCTCCCGCATTCCCCTGATCGTCATCCTTGGCCCAACCGCCGTAGGGAAGAGCGAGTTCGCCCTCTCTCTGGCAGAGCGCCTGAACGGCGAGATCATCTCCGCCGATTCGCGGCTCTTCTACCGCGGCATGGATATTGGCACCGCCAAACCCACCCCTCAGGAGCGCGCCCGCGTGCCCCATCACCTGATTGACGTGGCCAACCCCGATGAAACCTGGAGCCTGGGACGCTTCCAGCAGGAAGCGCGTGCCACCATCGAAGCCGTATATCGGCGCGGCCGCCTGCCTTTCCTGGTCGGCGGCACCGGTCAATACCTGCGCGCCGTCATCGAAGGCTGGGATCCGCCGCGGGTGGAGGGCGAGGCGCGATTGCGCCAGATTCTGGAAGATCTGGCCAGAGCACACGGCGAACCACAGGGCACTTACTGGCTACACCAGAAGCTACAGCGCATAGACCCCCTCGCCGCCAGCCGCATTGACCCGCGCAACCTGCGCCGCACGATCCGCGCCCTGGAAGTGATCCTGCTCACCGGTCGCCGCTTCTCCGAACAGAGAACGCAACGCGAATCCCCCTACGATCTGCTGCTGATCGGCCTGCGCCGCCCGCGCCCCGAACTCTATGCCCGGATTGACGCCCGCATCGAGGCCATGTTTCAGGCCGGCCTGCTGGAAGAGACCCGCCGCCTGCTACAACAGGGATATTCCCCCGACCTGCCGGCCCTTTCCGCCATTGGCTATCGGGAATGCATTGCCGTCCTTCAGGGCAGGCTCAGCCTGGAAGAGGCCAAAGCCCAGATGAAGCGCGCCACTCGCCGCTATGTGCGCCATCAGGCAAACTGGTTCAAGGAAAACGATCCGCGCATTCACTGGATCGAAGCCGGCGCCCCCGACGCGCTCGACCAGGCCGAACAGCTCATCCGCTCCTGGCTCACCCTTCCTCCCCCGCCAGAAGATGGAGACGCTCCCAGGGCTTGAGCGACTCCGAATCGGCCAGCAAGGCCTTGAGTTCAAACAGCTCATCCCGCAGCGCAGCCGCTTTCTCAAATTCAAGATGGCGCGCCGCCTCTTTCATCTCCCGCTCCAGTTCACGGATCAATTGCTCCAGCTCGGCGCGTGAGCCGGCCTGCTCGCGACGCGTGCGATACTCGGCGCGACGCTCGGCCACCGCCGCCAGACTTCGCTCACGGGCCTGCGGCGAGATGCGATCCGTCAGATCGCGGATCGCCTTCACCACGCTCACCGGCACGATCCCATGCTCCTGATTGTAGCGAAGCTGCTTCGCCCGGCGCCGATTCGTCTCATCTATCGCCCGCTGCATGGAGCGGGTGATCGTATCGGCATACATGATCACCTTGCCATTGACATTGCGCGCTGCCCGCCCAATCGTCTGGATCAACGCAGTCTCCGAGCGCAGGAATCCCTCCTTATCCGCGTCCAGGATCGCCACCAGCGAGACCTCCGGCAAATCCAACCCCTCGCGCAGCAGATTCACCCCCACCACCACATCGAACACCCCCAGGCGCAGATCGCGTAGAATGCTCACGCGATCAATCGTCTCGATCTCCGAATGCAGGTAATGCACCTTGATCCCAAGCTCCATCAGGTAATCCGAAAGGTCCTCCGCCATCCGCTTGGTCAGGGTGGTGACCAGCGTGCGCTCGCCGCGCTCGACGCGCTTGCGAATCTCGCCGGCCAGGTCCTCGATCTGCCCGCGCGTCGGCCGCACCTCCACTTCGGGGTCCACCAGGCCGGTCGGGCGGATGATCTGCTCCACCACCTGCTCTGCCTTCTCCATCTCGTAGGGGCCGGGCGTTGCCGAGGTGTAGATCGTGTAGCCCATATACCCCTCGAACTCCTCGAACGTCAGCGGGCGATTATCGAGCGCCGAGGGCAGGCGAAAGCCATAATCCACCAGCACCTGCTTGCGCTGGCGATCCCCGTTGTACATGCCACGGATCTGGGGAATGGTCATGTGCGACTCGTCAATCACCAGCAGATACTCTTTGGGCAGGAAATCCATCAGCGTCCAGGGATGGGTGCCGGGCGCGCGGCGGTCGAGGTGGCGGGAATAATTTTCGATGCCGGAACAATAGCCCACCTCGCGCAGCATCTCCATATCGTAGCGAGTGCGTTGCTCCAGGCGCTGGGCCTCCAGGAGCTTCCCCTGCGCCTTAAACCAGGCAACGCGCTCCTGCAGTTCGGCTTCAATATCCGCCAGGGCAGCGCGTAGCTTCTCTTCCTGGGTCAGATAATGCCTGGCCGGATAAATATCCAGCGCCTCCAGCTCCGCCAGTCGTTGACCTGTCAACGGGTCGAACTCAAGGATACGCTCCACCTCGTCGCCGAAGAAAGAGATACGATAGGCGCGACGTTCCAGATAGGCCGGCGCCACCTCCAGCGTATCGCCGCGCACGCGGAAAGTACCCGGGCGAAGTTCCAGCTCGTTCCGCTGATACTGACTTTCCACCAGGCGGCGCAAAAGCGCATTCCGCCGATAAATCTCCCCCACCTTGAGGTGCACCACGCCCATATTGTACTCTTCGGGATTCCCAACGCCATAAATGCAGGAAACCGAAGCCACAATGATCACATCGCGGCGCGACATCAGGGCAGTCGTCGCCGCCAGGCGTAAACGCTCAATCTCCTCGTTGATCTCGGTTTCCTTCTCAATGTAGAGATCGTGTTGAGGCACATACGCCTCGGGTTGATAATAATCGTAGTAAGAAATGAAATACTCTACTGCATTTTCCGGGAAGAATTCTTTGAATTCAGCGTAAAGCTGGGCGGCCAGGGTCTTGTTATGCGCCATCACCAGAGCCGGCATCTGGAGCTGTTCGATCACCGAAGCGATGGTAAAGGTTTTACCGGTGCCCGTGGCGCCGAGCAACACCTGATGACGCAGGCCACGTCGCACCCCCTCGACCAGCTTCGCAATCGCCTCCGGCTGGTCGCCGGTGGGTTTGAAAGGCGCATGGAGCTTGAAGGGTTTTGACTCGCTCATCTTTTTCCTCTGGCCGCCGGGCTACAGAACCCGAATCAGACGCTGGAACAGCTCCTGCTGGCGATGGATCTTTTCGATGGTTTCCGGAGCGCTCAAAGCCACGATCTCGCCCGCGCGCGCCACCTGCTCGAGCACCCCGGCGAACTGACGGAAGTGTGCCTGGGTGGTGGAGAAAATCTCATCGCGCACGCGCTGACGCTCCTCATCGGTAATGCCGCTCAAATAGCGCACCAGCGCCGTCCAGCCTTTGGCATCGGGCAGCAGATAGGCATCCATGTCGCCAATCGTGCCGATGATCGCCCGCACGCGCTCCTCTTCGGGCAATTCCAGCTCTCGCAGGAAGCGAGAAGTGGCATCGTAATTCTTCAACGTCTCCAGCAGATTGGGATCGCGATAGGAAAGATATGCCCAAAAACCGGTATTCGGATCGAAGGTCGAGAAGCCGCCATAAGCGCCGCCCTGGACGCGGATCTTCTCCCAGAGATAGGTCGTGCCCAGGTAGTTGTTGATCACATGGATCGAGCCGTGGTAGCGGTAGCCGAGGCGGTAGAGATTGGCCGCCTTCCCCACGTAGTTGACCTGCGTCGGGGCCAGCAGCGCCTCGTTCCCATCCGAAGGCGCAGGCGCATACGGGACAGGGGAGAGGCTCCGCTCAGGCATCTGTTCGACGAAGGCGCGCAGCAAGGGGCGCAGCGCTTCGATCCGTTCCCCATTCACCGTCAGATTCAGGATCATCCCGGAACGACGCACCAGGCTGCGGCGCAGGGTTTCCAGGTCTTCCAGAATGGCCGGCCAATCGGTTTTTGCTCTTTCCAGCAAGCGACGCAGGAAAAAGAGCTGTTCCACCCCGCCAGCCTGTTCAGAGACCCAATCCGCCTGCGCCTGGCGCGCCTTCAGCCTTCGGGCGACGAAACCGGAACCGCCGGGGATCAAACCCGCTTCCAGGCCGGCCTTCTCTTCCAGCACAATCTGCAAGAATCGCTCCGGCTGATCCAGGCGTACCGTGAGCAGAATTTCCTGCAACAGGTCGAGCAGGTCGGCAGTTTGGGGGAAGAGCGCCTTGCCGCGCAGGAAAAACCACAAAACAGGTTGTCCCTTGCCGCGCTGTGTATCGGTGAGGAGCACGGTGCGAATGCCCCCTGTGCGCTGCCCGATGCGCTGGATCAACTGGACATAATCCCGCTTCTCCGTGCCCATCTCCAGCAAGAGCCGTCCGAAGAACCCGAGGTAGGGCAGCAGAGACTGCGGAACTGCGCTCAGATCAAAGCCGAGATCAAAATAGACAATGTCATTGGTGGGCAAAGGATGGGTGAGCAAGCGCACCCCATCCAGATCGAGATGCTCTGTGGGAATGGTCTTGATCTTCGGATCGAGATCGCTGAGCTTCAGGGTTGGAATGGTCGCCAGGGCCTCGGGGCTATCGGGGGTTTCCTGATAGCGTTTGAGTTCCTGGACGGTTTCGATGACCTTCTGGAGCTGCTCCTCGCTCATGGAGGCCTTGATCTGCGCCAGGCGCTCCGCTTCCCGTGCTTCGCGGCGCCGCCCCTCTTCGGGATCGGGGAGCAGGTGGACGGTGGCGCGATGGGAATTTGCCAGGAAATGATCGCGCAGCAATTGCTCAAAATACTTTTCACCCTGCGCCAGACGCTGTTTGATGCGGTTCAACGGTGCTTCAAAGGCCAGGGCCTCGAAGGGGTCTTTACCATACAGCCAGAAGGTCAGTGCGCCAAGCATCAAGAACAGACCGCGCGGGAAGCGGCCGGTGTTCTGTTCGCGCAACATGAACTCGATGGTATTCATGGAGGCGGCAATCGTCTCCGTATCAATGCCTTCCTCCGCAAGATGGCGCAGGGTATCCAGGATCAGTGACTCCACCCGATCCAGATTTTCGGGCAGCACCCCTTTCATGCCAATCGAGTAGAACATCTCTCGCAAACCGCTTTCCAATCCGACCCCGATCACTTCCTCTCCCAGCCCGGAATCCATGAGCGCCTTGTAGAGGGGGGAAGCGGGGGTGCCGGCCAGGATATGCGCCAGGATGGTGAAACCAAGCGTATCCGCATGCCCGACTTCTGGAAGTAACCAGTTCAGCGTGATATAAGCCTTCGCCTGGGGATTGTCACCGGAATCGTAAGAATAGGCGAAGCGACGCGGCGCGTCCCAGCGAGGTTGGAGCGGAATCTCCACATTCATCGGCCGCGCCTCAAAGGAATTCAACCAGGCATCCAGATAGGCCAGGCGCTTTTCTTCTGGATCATCGCCATAGAACCAGATAAAGGCATTCGAGGGGTGATAATACTTTTCATGGAAGGCCTTAAATTCTTCGTAAGTCAGGGTAGGGATCACTTCCGGATCGCCCCCGGAATCCAGACCATAAGGGGTGTCTGGGAACAGCGAACGCTGGCTATACTCGTATTCGATCAGCAAATCGGGGGAGGAATAATTCCCCTTCATCTCGTTGTACACCACCCCCTTATAACGCAGCGGGGCCTCTGGCGAATCCAGTTCATAGTGCCAGCCTTCCTGCTGCAAGGTACGCTCCGGAATCAAGGGGTAGAACACAGCATCCAGGTAAACATCTATCAGGTTATACAGGTCCTGTTCGTTGGTACTGGCCACGGGATAGCAGGTTTTATCGGGAAAGGTCATGGCATTCAGGAAGGTGTTCAGGGAACTTTTGGCCAGTTCGATGAATGGTTCCTTAACCGGATACTTCCGCGAACCACAAAGGACGGAATGCTCCATGATGTGAGCAATCCCATTCGAGGAGGAGGGCGGCGTGCGGAACGTAATGCCAAATACTTTGTTCTCATCCGGCGCCTGCACAGAAAGCAGACGTGCACCG
The DNA here is from genome assembly GCA_017743695.1 of Chloroflexota bacterium. Taxonomy (GTDB): domain Bacteria; phylum Chloroflexota; class Anaerolineae; order Anaerolineales; family Villigracilaceae; genus 630D-37. Next base: position 165 of record JAGHYK010000152.1, on the reverse strand, counting down.
CTTTTCTCGTGACGGTACTCGCGCACCGTGGCATTGATTTCCGCAATATGGGCTTCTCTTAGCAACTGGAAGGGCATAGAGGACTCCTGAATGGCAAGAGGTTTTTATACGGCGAAAGGTCTCGCGAAGGCGAAAGGTTTTTCTCGAAGGCAAAAGGTTTTTTGC
>JAGHYK010000151.1 GCA_017743695.1 Chloroflexota bacterium | reverse complement strand
GGATTTGCCGCTGGTTCTCTTCCCAACGCCGTTCATTGGCCTCCCAACGCCGTTCTGAATCCTCCTGCACTCGGCGGATTTCGGCCAGCACTTTTTCAAAGCGACTCTCCGTCTCCGCACGGCTCAGGCTGTGTTCATGCACAATGTTCCACACCCAGTTATGCAGTTCCGGGTCCTCGGTGATCAACCTGGGCAACTCTCGCCGAATAATCTCGCGAATTTCTTCTACCATCGTCATCTCCTTTGCGTAATTGTATTATAACAAGTGGGGGATGGATGATGGACAGAAGAATTCTGGCCCTCATCCAGCTGGCCTGACATCCTCCGCGCTGGTGTACACTTCGATCCCCAGCGTGCGCGCCAGTTCCGCATCCTTCTCGTAAATCACCGGCGAAATCAGAATCGCTCGATCCGCCTTGCGCCCCACCCGCTTCTCATAGGAGCGAACCTTGCGCTCAAAAGTATAGACATCGGCGCGGCTTACAGAAGCCTTGATCTCACACACCAGCATTTGCCCATTGTAGATCACCACATCCAGCTCCACCTGATCCGGCCGCCCGAACACCTCTCCGCTCTCATCTTTGTACTGCACCCGCTCCACTTTCACCCCAAAGTTTTCCTCCAGAATGCCACGCAAAGCGTTGCGGAAGGCATCTTCGCTCATGATCCCCCAGCGCGCACCCAACGCGCCAACGGTCTGTTCAATCCGTCTGTCCACACGCTGAATTTCCTTGCCCTGACGCTGGATTTCCTCCATCAGCGCGCGGATTTGCCGCTGGTTCTCTTCCCAACGCCGTTCATTGGCCTCCCAACGCCGTTCATTAGCTTCCCAACGGCGTTCTGAATCCTCCTGCACTCGGCGGATTTCAGCCAGCACTTTTTCAAAGCGACTCTCCGTCTCCGCACGGCTCAGGCTGTGTTCATGCACAATGTTCCACACCCAGTTATGCAGTTCCGGGTCCTCGGTGATCAACCTGGGCAACTCTCGCCGAATAATCTCGCGAATTTCTTCTGCCATCGTCGTCTCCTTTGCGTAATTTTATCATAACAAGTGGGGGATGGATGATAGGCGGTGGACAGGTCCCCGCCCCGCCAGTTGCCTGTGATGCCGATGGATAAAGCCCCCATTTCATCATCGCCTCCTGCTCCTGATACTGGTTTGCTGTGCCTTCTGACAGGCTGGAAAGCCTGTCCTACAGCGGTCTGCCGTCCTCCCGCCGTCCGCGGTCTGCGATTCGCGGTCTATCTACCAATCGCAATCCCCACATGTGTTCACCCCTGCCATGCGGCCCACATATTTGTACATCGTCACATCGGTAAACGGCTCTCCCAGGATTCCATCGTGAATCGCCCAGGAGCGCAAGCGAATGCTGTTCACGGCCTCGGGTCGGCGAAAAGGGGAACCATCCAGAAGAGGGATCAGATCGCCGCCGGGTGAGAAACCGGCCTGAATCCGCTCCATCAGTTTCCGCCCCTTCTGGTAGGCGAATCCATAGCGCTCAAAGATCACCGCATTGTGGTAATAGAGGGGTTCGACAAAATATATTTCATGCCCCAGGCTCCTGACAAAACGCTCAAAAGCCTGAATCGCCTGGCCGAGAAGGCGCAGCCCGCGACGCACCTGCCCCGGCGCCAACCCCGCTTCCAGAGCCGCCTTTTCCGCCTCCAGATTGCGCCGCAAGATACCGAAGCGCGTCGGCGTGCCGTCAGGCATACGGTCAACGTCAAAGCGAGGGGAGTCCGGATCGTTCAGGATGTATAGCAGGACATGAATCTGACCGTTCAGCGTATCCGTCAGGTGGGCATACAGGATCGGGTCAGGAAAACGCGGTTCATGGTAAAGGGCCATCTCCACATCGGAGCTACCGGGCGCAAAGCGGAAGCGCAGGAACTGCCGGATGCGCTGGGAATCCAGGGCCGGCAGCCGAAAGCGCTCGATCAACACCTCTGGAATAGCCAGAGCGTAAAGGCGACGTTTCTCCTCTTCGGGTAAAAGATTGATGCTCGCAATGGTAGAAGGCATAGACGCTCCCCATCAGCGGATGCGAAATTCGCGCTCTTCCTCCCGACGCCGATCGCGTTCAGCGATTGCCTCGCGCTTGTCGTGGACTCGTTTGCCGCGCGCCAGCGCGATCTCCACCTTCAGCCGCCCGTTTTTCAAATAGGCACGGGTAGGGATGATCGTCATCCCCTTCTGGCGCGCCTTGTTCCAGAGTTCCAGGATTTCTCTCTTGTGCAGTAAAAGGCGGCGCGGGCGGCGCGGATCGTGATTGAAGCGACTGGCCGGGTCATAGGGAGCGATATAGGCATCTATCAACCAGGCGCCGTCCGGCTCCACCCGCACGAAGGCCTCGCTCAGGCTCATCTGACCGGCCCGGGCAGCCTTGATTTCACTCCCCTGCAAGACGATTCCGGCCTCATAACGCTCCAGGAGGAAATATTCAAAGCTGGCCTTGCGATTGGTAGCCACGGTCTTCTCGCTCATCCTGCTCCTCCCCAGTGTAAGAAGGCGCCAATTGTCAACAGAATCTGCCCCAAGTGGTAGAGGATCATGTTCCAAAGCCGACCATTGCGCAGTGGCCTGACAAAGCGATTCCAGGCCAGAATGAGATCGGAAACATAGAAGAACAGAGCACCGAAAGAAAGACTCAGCGAAGCGCGAGCACTCCAATCGGGTCGAAAGAGCGTCATCAACGCCGAAAGGATCATCAACGTAAGGGTCAGACCGTAAACATAGATGGGCACAACGAGATTTGCACTCTGCCGCTCCAGTGCGCCCTGTGCAATGCGGCGCAGAAGGCGCGCTGCGCTCAAGGCCAGAACGATGGCAATGGGTACGCTCCAGAGCGGGGAGACTTCTGCCAGGGGCGTATTGATGCTGAAGATATAGGCCAGATGGGCCAGCAGAAAAGCGAACAACCCGGGCAGGAACCAGCCTTCAAACAGCAAAGCCAGGTCACCCAGCAGGGAAAAGAAAAGGCCAAGCGCAAAAAACAGGCTGCCGCCATGGAGCGGTGTGCGCGAAAGAAACCACAGGAGCAGGAAAAGCAGCGTCAGGGGTTTGGCAATGCGCTCCAGACGTGTTTCTCCTTTCGCCACCGCCACCCAGTCGGCGATAGCGGTACTGAGACAAAGCCCCAACCAGAGATCGTTCATGAACGCTCCTTCTTGCTTTGGATCCTGTAGCCGAGGCGATGGAGCACGTCTATCCTGTTGCGCCAGTTGGGCAGCGTTTTCACCCGCAGTTCGAGGAACACCTTGCGCCCGCTCATGGCCTCGATCTCCCGTCGCGCATCGCTGCCGATACGTTTGAGCATACTCCCCCCCTGACCAATGACAATCCCCTTTTGCGACTCGCGTTCCACGAAGAGGGTGGCGCGGATATAAGCCCCATGTTCGTTCCGCTCGATGTACTCATCAATACGCACAGCCAGAGCGTGAGGCACCTCATCCCGCAGATGGAGCAGGGCGGCCTCACGAATCAACTCGGCCGCGATCTCACGCTCGTAGAGGTCTGTCACCTGGTCTTCGGGATAGAGCGCCTCCTGGATCGGGAGCGCCTGGATCAGCGTCTGAATGAGTTCCTCGCGCCCATCGCCGCGCGTTGCGGAGAGAAAGATCGCCTTCTGATGGGGTATCAGCGCCCGATAGGGAGCAGCCTGACTCTCCCACTCCCCTTGAGGCAGCAAATCACACTTATTCAGCCCCAGGATCACGCCGGTAGTGGGAGCATCTTCCCGAATGCGCTGCACGATCAAACGCTCCTCTTCACCGGGCGGAAGCGAAAGGTCCACCAGGAAAAGGAGCACATCCACTTCCCCCAGGATTTCGGTAGCCTCCTGATTGAGAAATTCTCCTAACTTATGGCGCGGCAGATGAATGCCCGGCGTATCCACAAAGACGATCTGGGCCTGTGGCAGGGTCAAAATGCCCAACTGTCGCCGGCGAGTGGTCTGCGGCCGCGGCGAGACCGGGGCGATCTTCTGTCCCAGCAGTGCGTTAATCAGCGTGGATTTTCCGACGTTGGGGCGTCCAAGTACGGCTACAAAGCCAGAACGATATTCTGCCATCCCTTGTGTATCCTTCCTGAGCATCCGCTTTCTCTTGAGTCACGCTGAACGTGTTTTGTGTCAGACACGCAGCGTGCAGTCACGGGTCATCTGTCCCGTTCCGTGAAGCTCGGGGGAAAGCGTTCATCCTCCGTTGCTAACCGTCTGCAGTTCGTCATCCCCACTTTTGGAGGCTCTTCCCATGAGCACCTGGGAAACCATCCTGTCGTCATCTGCTCCTCGCCATCCACGATTCACCATCCATCTGCGAAAAAGATTCCCTTCCACGGCCTCAATGATACCATGAGATGAGTTTGCTACCCAAACGACCGAGTGCACGGAATGCACGGAGCGCGCAGATTTATGAGCGAAATGATAGCTTTTCCGACCCTTGAAGGTGCATAAGAGAAATTTTTTCCGGTCTATTTTTGACGAAATATAAAATTATGTTTAGTTTTCGTGCCCTCTGTGGTTTCGGCGGTGAGAAAATTACTTTTTTGCGGCGGTCAATCGTGGTAAAATTTGAACTGGAGGGATGGCCGAGCGGTTTAAGGCGCCTGTCTTGAAAACAGGTTGGGGTATCCCCCCACGTGGGTTCGAATCCCACTCCCTCCGCTCTCTCATCCGACAGGATACCATTGAGTGGCCCATCTTCTTCATAGCCCCTCCAATGTCCCCTCACCCGCTCTTCCTTTCCTCACCATACAACGACATCCGTGCACCATATCTGGCCAGAATGGTGCTCTTCACCATCTGCCTGGAAGGATTCAGGGGGCAGGGTGATGCCTGAGCAGTACCGTCCCACGCGCAATCTCTTGGGGCGAAAGGCGATGCAATCAGGCTCTTGAAAATATCAGATAAATCCTGTAAAATTTCTTCAACACACTTTACTGCCCCTTCTTTCCCCTTTTCTGGGAGGTCGTAATGGACGTGATCAAAGTATCTGCAAACTCCCGTACCTCTGCAGTCGCCGGGGCAATTGCAGGAGTAGTCCGTGAGCACAAGCGGGCCGAAGTGCAGGCCATCGGGGCTGGCGCTGTCAATCAGGCAGTCAAGGCCCTGGTGCTGGCTACCGGCTACCTGAAAAACGATGGCATCCACATCGTCTGCATCCCGGAATTCGTGGACGTGGAAATTGACGGCAAGGTCAGGACAGCGATTAAATTCATCGTCGAACCGCGCTGATCCCTGACAGCGTCTTTTCGCTGGTTCTTCCCTTTCCTCTGAGGTCAGAAACAGGGTTACTCCTGACACAGGTCAGGAGTCATTGTGTTTGTATTTGTGACTGGGAGGCACTTTGAAGCCTGGAATCATGCCCCGCTGGCTGGCGCGTGCCGCCTTGCTCAGCGCGATGTTGCTCGGAATTCTATCCTGGAGGGTGATCACTTCGCAGGCTGCGCTCTTCCGTGCTCCTGCCGCTGCATCCCCACCCAAAATCGTCATCAGCGAATTTCGTTCCCGCGGCCCTGGCGGAGCCACAGATGAGTTTATCGAAATCTACAACGCCGACGGTGGGCCTGTAGACCTCAGCGGCTGGAGCCTGAAAAAATCTTCGGGCTGCGGAACGACTACCTCGGTCCTGGCGACTTTCCCGGCCGGCACCATCTTGCAGCCAGGGCAACATTATCTGATCGCCTCTGAGAGCTTTACCCAGGCGATTCCAGACCTGACATATCCGACTTCCAAGGCATTGGCTGATAACGGTGGCATTGCCATCCTCAACCCTCTGGAAACACCGGTAGATCAGGCAGGCATGTGCGCCACCACGCTGTTCCTGGAGGGGACACCCCTGCCTCCAGTTTCCTCCAATAGCGACTGGAGCTACGAACGTCTGCCGCGCTCTCCAAACGGAAATTGTACGGATACCAACGATAACTTCAGCGACTTCGGCGGCGGCACCATTTCCCCCAGCAATCCTCAGAATTCTGCGGCTCCTGCCATTTACTGCGCCGGGCTTGAGACTTTCACCCCAACTGCTACCCCCAGCCCAGCGCCTTCACCCTCGGATACCCCTCTCCCTTCCGATACTCCCACCCCATCGGATACCCCCCTTCCTTCAGATACTCCGACTCCCACCCCTTTTCTATCTCCCACTCCCACCCCCTCCCCT
>JAGHYK010000150.1 GCA_017743695.1 Chloroflexota bacterium | reverse complement strand
TCGAACCATGAAATTGGGAATCATCGGCTTACCACAATCAGGGAAAACCACCCTCTTTAATGCTCTGACGCGCGGCAATGCGCCGCTCAGTGCCTCCGCCGGGCGATTAGAGGTGCACACCGCGGTTGTAGATGTTCCAGATGAGCGGATTGATCGCCTTGCGGCAATGTTCAAACCGCGCAAGACCACCTATGCAAAAGTCACCTATGCCGATATTGCGGGTTTGGAGGGAAGCGCCTCCAAAGGCGGTATTTCAGGGCCGTTGCTGAATCAATTGAGCCAGATGGATGGTTTTATCCACGTCGTGCGTTGTTTTGAGGCGCATGATGTGCCACATCCCGCCGGTTCGGTAAATCCGGCGCGCGATGTGGAAACCATGCTTGGCGAGTTGATCCTCAATGACCTGGTCCTCGTCGAACGCAAACTGGAGCGCCTGGCTGAGGAGCGTCGTAAAGGGGGCAGCGATAAAGCGCTTATCGAACGTCAGACAGCGCTCTTTAACCGCCTTCGGGAAACCTTAGAGGCTGGCACACCCCTCCGCGCCATTGAACTGAGCGCAGAAGAGCAACGGGAGCTTTCCAGCTTCGGCTTGCTCACCCGCAAACCGATCCTCACCGTCTTTAACCTGGGAGAAGGGCAGGAGGCGCCTCCGCTCGCGCTCGATCATCCATCCATTGCCCTGCAAGGCAAGCTGGAAATGGAGCTGGCCCAGCTTGCGCCGGAAGATGCTGCTCTCTTCATGGCTGAATATGGGATTCAGGAACTGGGTCTCTCGCGCGTCATTCGACTCTCTTACGAGCTGCTACACCTGCAATCCTTTTTTACCGTAGGCGAAGATGAGGTCCGAGCCTGGACCGTGCGCCGTGGAGCCACCGCGCTTGAAGCTGCCGGCGTCATTCATAGCGATCTGCAGCGCGGCTTCGTGCGCGCGGAGGTGGTCTCCTACGAGGACCTGATCGCGCTGGGCAGCCTGGCTGAGGCCCGCGCCCGAGGCAAATTGCGCCTCGAAGGAAAGGATTACATCGTCCAGGATGGTGATATTCTCCATATTCGATTCCACATCTGATCCAGAGGCGTGCCATGACGTATCTTCAAACCCGTTGGTCCCTGGAAGACCTTTTCCCCTCTCTCCAGTCGCCGGAACTGGAGGCGGCATTTGAGGCGATGCAGGAACGCCTGCAACGTTTTGAACAGGCGCGCCCGTTGCTTTCCCCTGAACTCTCCGAGTCCACTTTTCTCGATCTTTTGCATCAGTACGAGGCCATTACTGCCCTGGGACATCGTCTCTACGCCATGGCCGGCCTTTCATTCGCCGCCGATACCCAGGATAGCGCTGCCCAAACCCTGATGGGACGTGTGCAGCAGTTCATGGCAGAGGTCGAAAATCGCACGCTCTTTTTCACCCTGTGGTGGAAGGGGTTGGATGAAGCGAACGCGGCCCGTTTGATGGAGGCGAGCGGCGACCTGCGCTATTTCCTCGAAGCCCTGCGGCATTTCAAGCCTTATACGCTGAGCGAATCCGAAGAGCGCATCATTAACCTCAAAAACGTCAGCGGCGTGCAAACGCTGATCAACCTGTACGACGCTATCACCAATCGCTATCTCTTCAAGCTCGAGGTGGATGGGGAAGTGAAAGAGCTGACCCGCGGCGAGTTGGGCCCCTATATCCGCGGTGCTGATCCCGACCTGCGCGCTCGTGCCTATCAGGAGATGTATCGCGTCTTCGGCGCCGATGGGAACATCCTGGGGCAAATCTACCAGGCTCGGGTGCGGGATTGGGCAAATGAAAACCTGACGCTGCGCGGCTATCCCTCCCCGATTGCAGTGCGCAACCTGGAGAATGATGTGCCGGATCAGGCCGTGGAAACCCTGCTGGAAGTCTGCCGCCGCAATGCGCCATTATTCCAGCGCTATTTTCGCTTGAAAGCGCGTCACCTGGGGATAGAGCGGTTGCGCCGCTATGACATCTACGCGCCGGTGGCGCGTTCGGAAAAAGAGTATTCCTTTGACCAGGCGGCCTCGATGGTGCTGGATTCCTTTGCCGCCTTCGATCCCTCGCTGGCCGATCTCGCCCGTCGCGTCTTTGATGAGCGCCATCTGGATAGCGAGGTGCGCAAAGGCAAACGCAGCGGCGCCTTTTGCTGGTCAGTGGTACCCGAGCTCACGCCGTATGTTCTGCTGAATTACCAGGGGCGGGCTGACGATGTCGCCACCATGGCCCATGAGCTGGGTCATGCCATCCACTCCATGCTCGCCTCTCACCATAGCGTGCTGACTTTCCACTCCGCCTTGCCGCTGGCCGAGACGGCCTCGACCTTTGGGGAGATGATGCTGATTGACCGTCTGCTGGCCGAGGAAAAGGATGAGGCCGTGCGACGCGATCTGCTCTTCCGCCAGATGGATGATGCCTACGCCACCATCATGCGCCAGGCTTTCTTCGCCCTTTTCGAGAAGCAATCCCATGACATGGTGCGGAACAACGCCTCGGTGGAGGAACTCAAGCAAGCCTATTTTGAAAACCTGCAGGCGCAGTTTGGGGATGCCGTCGAGATCAGCGAGGAATTCGCCTGGGAATGGGTATCCATCCCTCACATTTACCATACCCCGTTCTACGTATACGCTTACGCTTTTGGCCAGTTGCTGGTGCTTTCGCTCTACAGGCAGTACCGGCAGGAAGGGGAAGCATTCAAACCACGCTATTTGCGCATTCTGGCCGCTGGAGGCTCGGAATCACCGGCGCGCATCCTGGCGCAGGCCGGCATAGATATTACCGCCGCTGAATTCTGGCAGGGCGGGTTTGACGTGCTGGCTGAACTGTTAGAGCAACTGGAGCACCTGCCGCTGGGGTAGCCACCGAAGCGCTCTTTGTGGCTCCCTGCAGGTGTTCGATCCCTAAGAAGAAGCCTCGTAGGGAGCCTGATTTTCTTCGATGCTGACTACAGGCTCCTCCGTGGGTTTGCGATCCAGCATCTGCAGCCCCAGGGCAACCACGCGGGTGAAATAGCGCGTTTCGCCTTGTTCCTCGTAGCGATCCGTGCGCAATCGCCCCTCGATATAGACCAGACTCCCCTTGTGGAGGTATTCCTGGCAGATCTCTCCCAATCGTCCCCAGGCCTCAATGTTGAACCACTCGGTGTTTTCTTTCAGTTCACCGCTCTCACTCCGCCAGCGTTCGGTAACCCCCAGGGTGAACTGAGTCACCTTTTTGCCGGTGGGCGTGAAGCGCGTCTCCGGCTCGCGCCCCAGATAACCGATCAGTTGAACACGGTTGAGCGCAGGCATTTTTCCTCCTTCAGGCAAAGAATTTCTCCGACTTGCAAGACATTGGAATATTCTAAGTGTAGCTCAAAGCAGGAGGTTGTCAAGATGAAGGTGGTAACGTCGCTTCAAGAAATGTTCGCAGAACGCCGGATGCTAACAGAACCCGTGGGCTTTGTGCCAACGATGGGCTATTTGCACGAAGGGCACCTCTCGTTGGTGCGACGAGCGAAGCAGGAATGTCGTAGCGTGGTGGTAAGCATTTTTGTTAACCCGACCCAGTTCGGCCCGCAGGAGGACCTGGCACGCTATCCCCGCGATCTGGAGCGCGATCTGCGCCTCCTGGCGCCGCTGGAAGTGGACCTGGTCTGGACGCCAACGGTGGATGAAATGTATCCCCCCGGCTACCAGACCTGGGTGACCGTCGAAGAGGTGACCCGGCCTTTAGAAGGCGCCATGCGACCGGGACATTTCCGCGGGGTGACTACCATCGTGAGCAAGCTATTCAACGCGGTCCAACCCCAGCGCGCCTATTTTGGGCAGAAGGACGCACAGCAGGCCGCGGTGATCCGGCAGATGACGCGCGATCTGAACTACCCCATTGAGATCGTCGTCTGCCCGACCGTCCGTGAAGCAGATGGGCTGGCCATGTCCAGCCGTAATGTGTATCTTTCCCCCACCGAACGACAGGCCGCCACGGTCCTCTACCGCGCCCTGCGCGCAGCGGAGCAGGCCTATCAGGCCGGTGAGCGGAATGCCGAACGATTGCGCGCCGTGATGCGTCAGGTGCTGGAAAGTGAGCCGCTGGCGCGAGTGCAATACGTCTCCTGCGCCGATTTCGATACCCTTCAGGAACTGGATGAAGTGCGTGGCAAAGCCCTGCTTTCAATGGCTGTTTTTATCGGCAACACCCGCTTGATTGATAATATCGTGCTGGAACCGTAGGGCCGCGTCAGGTTAAATTTTGCGCCCTGGGGACTCTTTGTCGTTCTCTGAGGGCAGGCTTTCCAGCCTGTCTTTCCAGCCTGCCGAGGGATAACAGTTCAATATCGGGGGACGCTCACCCGGCCCGTTAAAGTCAAGTGTGGTAAAATACCCGCAGAGATGGCGAGGGAGAAGGAGTTTCGCGAGCTATCTTGCGAGAATTGCTCCGATGGGTCATCCAGGACAACGCGGGGACTTAACGAAAAGATAAGGAAAACCTGAAAATATATGACAAAAACGGTATTCATTTCTGCCGATCATGGAATGGCCATCATTTACTTCCTCCAGAGCGAGGTTGTCTCTTCGCTGCTGGAGGCAGGGATACGCGTGGTGCTTTTGACCGACGACGCCATCAAGGATCGAATCGCCAGCCGCTTCGGTCGCCCTGGTCTGATTGTCGAGGGGTTACGGCTGAAAGAGGCCGAAGCCTATGCCCGTCGCGTGCAGCCACGGATGCAATGGCTACTCTCCTCCTATCTGCGCCGCGTGGGCGGCTCCTGGCGCATCAATACCGAAGCGATGGACAGTCATATCTGGGAGGTGTGGAAGGAAAATTCCTGGAAGTTTCGCCTGGGAATCTGGGCGCCTGCGGCGCTGGCGATTCTGCTGTTACGCTCCAGCCGCCGGGCGCGTCAGGCCCTGGTGCAGGCGCAAATGCGATTCATCCCTGACCTGTATCCCGATCTCTTCGAGAAATATGCGCCATCGCTGGTGATCGCTTCCACCGCCGGCTGGCGGCTGGATCGCTACCTGCTGCGCGAGGCGCGTCAGCGAGGGATTCCCACCATGGCTGCCATCGTGGGATGGGATAATCCCAGCAGCTATACCATCCCCGGCGCTCCGATGGACTGGGTGACCTGCTGGTCAGAAATCCAGAAACAGGAGCTGGTGCTCGGATCTGATTGGCCCCCTGAGCGCGTGCACATCGGCGGCATCCCTTCCTATGACGGCTACATTCGTCGCCAGTGGTTGATGCCAAAGGAAGCGTATTTTCGCCTGCATCACCTCGACCCGCAGCGTAAATTGATCTCCTATGCCAGTAGCTTTGTCCATTTTGCGCCGAATTTCCCCAACATCCAGGCGCTGGCCCGTCTGGTAGCCTCCAATGCTCTCTCCGAACCGGCTCAGTTGCTCATCCGTCTGCATCCCAGCCATTTCCAGGATCGCCCCCGCTTCTTCGCAGAGGAGCGAGAACGGGTCTTTGCCCTGGCGAAAGAGTATCCCCATGTCCATGTTGTGGAACCCGTTCCATTGGGCGGTTCGCTGGGATATTACGGCGGCGAGGACATGGATGAGAAGGCCTCCATGCTGGCATATTCGGATGTCTTCGTGACCGTATATTCCACGATGGTTGTCGAGGCCGCTGTGCATGACACGCCGATCGTCTCGGCGGTGATTGACTCGCCGAATGGCTGGGGAGACCCGCGGAAGTACTCCCTATCCCTGCGCAAGATTGGGAACTGGCCAACGCACAAACGCTTTCGCGAGGCCGGGGCCGGCCGCGTGGCGGGGGACGAGGCCGCGCTGCGCGAAGCGATCAACGCCTATCTCCGCGATCCGGGGCTGGATGCGGCGCAGCGAAGAGCCTTCATTGAGCAGGAGATCACCTACACGGATGGAAGCGCCGGGAAGCGCACGGCTGAATTCATCTTGAAAATCTTGCGCTCGCAGCCGGATTGAAGCTGGTTTCCGTCACGGTTTATCATCTACACCTTTGGTTTGCTCATTTCAAAACCATACTTGAGTCCACTGCAAAAACTCACCACGGAGCACACAGAGTACACAGAGCGCGTAAGGTTTATGAATAAAAGGATAATTTTTTACCACCAGGCGCGTGTAATTCACCGCCCTATTTTTGATGAAAGATAAAATTATCTCTAGTCTCTGCGATCTCCGTGACCTTTGCGGTGGAAAGATCACCTTTTTGCAGTGAAGTC
>JAGHYK010000149.1 GCA_017743695.1 Chloroflexota bacterium | reverse complement strand
GAGGGGGGATGTGTCCTATTTTACCTGAACATTCTGCCCTCATGCAGGCAATCCGTGGCCTTTCGCGCTTTGACATGCTCCCGCTTCATGCTATAATACTCCCTGCCACGCCCCTGTAGCTCAAAAAGGATAGAGCAGGGCACTCCTAAGGCCTTGGTTGGGGGTTCGAGTCCCTCCAGGGGCATTTTGTTTACCCGTCATCCCCAAACAGAGCAGCACACAGATTCACACCGATACCAGACACGGGGTGTCAACCCGAAAATGCCCGCCTCATCCCTCGAACACCGATAGACACAGATACAATTTCACCCGTCCTGATCCGTGAAATCCGCGTATCTCCTGCCCTGTCGGATGCCAGAGTTCGCAGCAAAAGCAAGCGGCGAGCTTTTCAGGAATCTCCTCCTCCCCAATCACCCAGCCCTTCTCACCCGGAGCTTCCATGAGCCTTGACCTTTCCCTTGTTCGCTCCCATTTCCCCTCCCTGCAGCGCCCGTTAATCTTCCTGGATAATCCCGGAGGAACGCAGATCGCGGACACCGCGCTGCAGCGCATCCAGCAGTACCTTCTGCAGTGTAATGCCAACCACGGCGGCGCCTTCCCGACCAGCATGGAATCAGACGCCATCCTGGAAGAGGCGCATCAGGCAATGGCCGATTTCTACTCCGCCGCATCCGCGCAGGAGATCGTCTTCGGCCCCAACATGACCAGCCTCACTCTCCACATCAGCCGCTCCATCGCCCGCACCTGGAAGCCCGGCGATTGCATCGTCGTCACCCGTCTCGATCACGATGCAAACGTCACCCCCTGGGTGTTAGCAGCAAAAGATCGCGGCTGCCGCGTCTTATGGGTGGACTTCCATCCCGAAGACGGCACCCTCGACCTGGACTCCTATCGCGCCGCGCTGGAACACTCGCCGCGCCTGGTGGCAATTGGCTATGCCTCCAATGCCCTGGGGACGATCAACCCGGTGCGCAAACTGATCCGTTGGGCGCATGAAGCCGGCGCCTGGGTCTATGTGGATGCGGTCCAGTATGCCCCCCACGGCCTGATTGATGTCCAGGACCTGGACTGTGATTTCCTGGTCGCCTCCTCCTACAAATTCTTTGGCCCTCACCAGGGTATCCTCTACGGAAAATACGAACTGCTCGACCGGCTCTTCCCCTACAAAGTACGTCCGGCGCCCTCCGAGCCGCCGGGCAAATTTGAGACCGGCACCCAAAACCATGAGGCCATCGCCGGCGTGCTCGGCGCGCTGGAATACCTGATCTGGCTGGGGCGCGAATTCGGCGCCGAACGGGAGGAAGACCTGCGCGACCGGGGCTATCAGGGACGCGCCCTGGAGCTGAAAAAGGGAATGCAGGTCATCCGCGGCTATGAGTACGAACTCGGTCGCGCCCTGCTGGAAAGCCTGCAAGAAATCCCCGGCCTGCGCCTCTATGGTCTGACCGATCCCCTTCGCCTCGAAGAGCGCGTCCCCACCTTCGCCTTCCGCCTCGGCGACCTGCACCCGCGCTACGTTGCCGAACAACTGGCAGCGCGTGGCATCGCGGTCTGGGATGGCAACTACTACGCCATCAACGTCACCGAACGGCTTGGTCTGGAAGACTCCGGCGGCATGGTGCGCGTCGGCGCCGTGCACTACAACACCCTCGAAGAGATTGACCGCCTGCGGGACGCCTTGCTGGAGATCCGCGCGTTGTGAGCGATGCGCGGACAAAACACTTTGTGAGGAGGAAGATGAATCAAGCCCCATCCCCCCAGGCGACGCCCCCCTTTGCTTCCCGCTCTGCCTCTGCGGAGCGCCTCCGTCTGCGCCTGCAACGCGACCTGGAGCGACTTCGCCGCGCCTGGAAGCATCCGCGCACCCCGTGGCATGTTCGCCTGCTCTGCGGGCTACTCCTGGCTTACGCCCTCAGCCCGATTGACCTGATCCCCGATTTCATCCCCATCCTGGGCCACCTGGACGATCTCGTGATCCTCCCCCTGGGCCTGGCCCTGTGCCTCTACCTCCTCCCCAAAGAGCTGAAAGAGGATGAAAGCGCATAAAAGACACCTCTGGGCGATCCTCGGCCTGGGATTGAGCGGCCTCGGCCTGTTCTTCCTGCCTCGCGCCGTGACGACGGCCCTGGCGCGCCCTCATCTCTTCCCGGTGAGCGAGGCCCCGCCGCGCCGCGTGGCGATTGTCTTCGGCGCCGGCCTGCACCGCGATGGCAGCCCGACCCTCATCCTGCGCGATCGCGTGCAGACTGCGGCAGAACTCTACTTCGCCGGCAAAGTGCAGGTGCTGCTGCTGAGCGGCGATCACCGCTTCGTACACTACAACGAACCGGCGGCCATGCGCGCCTATGCCCTTTCCCTGGGCGTGCCGCCGCAGGCCATCGTCCTGGATGATGCCGGGCGTCGCACCTACGATACCTGCTACCGCGCCAGAGCCATCTTCGGCGTGCGGGAGGCGTTGCTCGTCACGCAGGAATTTCACCTGCCGCGCGCCCTGTTCCTCTGTCGCCATTTTGGCATTCAGGCCGAAGGCGTCCCTGCGGATCGAAGCGAATACCGCCGCGCCTCGCGCCTGATCTGGAACCTGCGTGAAAACCTGGCCACGCTCGGCGCCTTCTGGGACCTCTATATCCGCAAACCGCTCCCCGTGCTGGGAAAACCAGAGCCGATCTTCACCGATTGAGATGCCAGAATTCACGTATAATAACGCCAACCGTTCCACTCGGTAACTGTTCAGCCCTGCCTCAAAACCGTTTGGGATGTCATTGTGAGGAGCGTTCTTTGCGACGAAGCAATCCCCAGGCGGTCAAGCTGGCCTGAGAAACGGCAGATTGCTTCGCCAGAAAACGGCTCGCAATGACATGGCTGAGTGGTTACCTTCACTCGATTTTCACTTCATAAAAACTGGAGGAGGTACCTGTGAGGCTCTCTGCTTTCTCTCTTCACCCCTGGTTACGCACCGTCCACGTCGCCTTTGTCCCCTCCGCGCCCCTGAGCGGGTTGCTGGAGGAGAGCCTGCCCCAACTCTTAGAGGCATTCCGAAGGCAGGGGCATATCGTTCAGGAGCAGCCGGATGAAAAGACCGATCTGGTGCTGACCAACGCGCCCTTCGCCGAACCGCTGAACTGGCGTCACGCCGTCCTGTTCACCGTGCGCCGGCGCTTTGGCCTGAAGCACACCCCCACCATTCTGACCCTGATCCACGCCTCCACCGAAACCTTCCGCCGCTGGATCGCCCATTTTGAGCAGGCGCTGCGTAAATCGCCGCCCGAACCCGCTGATTTTACCTTCCCCGGCCTGGCCGAAGATGCCTGGAAGACACTGTTAGAGCAGGGACAGCGTGGGGGGCCGTTGCTCGCCCTGCAGCGCATGTTACAGGCCCAGGCCAAGAGCATTCGCATCCTGCTCCTGGTCGGCGATGACAAACCACTGGAGGCCTATCACTTTGACCTGGTCGGCGGCTATCCCCGTAGCGATGGCGCTTCGCCGGAGGAGTTCTACCGGGATATTGTGCTGCGCCAGGTGACCGCCCTGAGCACCCACGAGATCACCCAGCATCAGGTCATTGATCCGCCGATTCCCGCCTCCACCTGGCGCGCCCTTTCCACGCCCCAGGCGATGATCCAGGCGGCGCGCGAGCTGGGCAAGCGCAATTTCTTCACGCCTACGGTATCCATCAACCGCCTGGTGCACGTGCCGGCCATTTCGGAGGTGGTCGCCGAGCAATACAGCGAGGGGTGCTTCGCCACCTGGGAGCCGCGCCTCCAGGCCCTGATCTCCACCATCACCGGCAGCGCCCGCCCGGTGGATAAGGATAGCATCACCGAAGACGAGCTGGCGGTGATCGTCGGCATCCGCCCGGATGGACAGGGGGCACTCGTGCGCCATGTGGAAGGCAAGCGTAACGATCCGCCCTCCTCCGAAGCCGTGGAACTGATGCTCATGGACCGCGATCTGCCGCGGGTCCAGGTGGAAGGCGCAGTCGAAGTGCCGGTCATCCGTTCCAAGCTCCATGGCCACCGCGGCGTGCGCGCCTACGATCCGCGCTTCGTCGAATTCGTCCCCTTAGACGATCCCTATTACCATTACCCCGTCACCTGCGCCACCGAGGCCCAGGCCCAGGGCATCCACAACGCCTTCTCGCGCTCGGAGGCGCTGCGCAATCCCGATGACCCGCGCCAGGTCGTCTTCACCATCCTGCCGGGGCATGGGGTGGTGATGGCGGAAAAATGGCAGCCGCACAAGCAACCGTTCCAGTTGTTCTGGGAGTATATGGACGCCGGCTACCTGCAGATCGATCCGCGCGTCCCGCAGGGACCCCACCACTTCGACGAGGAGGGTCGGCTGGTGGATGAGTTCTCACCCCGCTGAAAATGCCGATCCGCCTCCTGCCCCCTGACGTTGTCTCGCAGATCGCTGCCGGGGAGGTGATCGAACGCCCGGCCTCGGTGGTCAAGGAGCTGGTGGAAAACGCGCTCGATGCCGGCGCCCGTCAGATTCGCGTGCGCATCCTCCAGGCCGGCCGACGCCTGATCGAGGTCGCCGACGATGGCTGTGGCATTGAAGCGGCGGAGCTTCCCCTGGCGGTGCAACGCCATGCGACCTCCAAGATCGGGCGCGCCGAAGACCTCTATCAACTGCACACGCTGGGCTTTCGGGGCGAGGCGCTGGCTTCGATTGCAGCCGTTTCCCATCTGACCATCCTCTCGCGCCCGGCCCATGCCCCTGCCGGGGCGCGCTTGCGAGCAGAAGGGGGGAAAATCCTGGCGGTGGAGCCCAGCGGCGCACCGCCGGGGACGCTGGTGCGCGTCGAGCACCTCTTCTACAACCTGCCGGCGCGCCTGAAATTCCTCAAGACCGATCTCACCGAACGCCGCGCCATGGACCTGCTGATCTCGCGCTACGCCCTGGCCTATCCCCAGGTGCGCTTCACGTTCCAGGAAGAAGAGCAGGTGTTGCTGCAGACGGCTGGCGATGGCGACCGTCGGGCGATCCTGGCGGCGCTCTACGGGGTGGAGGTCGCCCGGCCGCTGATCGAGATCGAAGCGGAGGAGGGCGGCTGGCGCCTGAGCGGTTTCGTCAGCCCGCCGGGCCTGACGCGCTCCAACCGCCGCGAGATCACCTTCTTCGTCAACGGGCGCTGGATACAGGATGCCTCACTGGGGGCGGCGCTGCTCCAGGCCTATCACACGTTGCTCATGGTCGGGCGCTATCCGCTGGCGGTGCTGTTCCTGGAGCTACCGCCGCAGGAGGTGGATGTCAACGTGCACCCGGCCAAGACCGAGGTGCGCTTCCGGGATGCGGATCGCGTCTTTCGCTTCGTCCAACGGGCGGTTCGCCGCGGCCTGTTAGCCGGCGCTTCTTTGCCGCAGCTGGATGCGGAGATGGAATCCCTGAGGCCGCCCGCCCCGGCCGCGACGTCCCTGGAATGGGGAATTGCGCATTCAGAAGTCTCCCCTGCGCCTGCTGAAACAGGACCCGAGGCGGAGGCGCCGCTCCCTGGAGCTTCTGCTCCCGTGGAGCGTTCTGCGGCGCCGCAGCCCTCGCCGACCCTGCCGCTGCTGCGCCTGATCGGCCAGGTGGCCCAGACCTACCTGGTGGCGGAGGGGCCGGATGGCCTCTACCTGATCGATCAACATGCGGCGCATGAGCGCGTCCTGTTCGAGAAACTGCTCACCCAGCTCCGCGAACAACGTCTGGTCTCGCAGGCGCTACTGGAGCCGGTGCTGGTCACCCTGCCCCCCCATCAGGCGCGATTGTTAGAAGCGCAACTGCCCTCGCTGGAGCGCTTCGGCTTCGAGGTGGCGCCCTTTGGGCCGCACACCTACCAGGTGCGCGCCATCCCTGCGCTCTTCTCCGGCGCCGATCCCGGTCAGGCGCTGCGCGCCCTGGTCGAAGACTTTGAGGAGGACGAATCCCCGCTGCAGCAGGAACAGGAGGCGCGACTGGCGGCGCGCGTCTGTAAACGGCTGGCGATCAAAGCCGGGCAGACGCTCTCCCCTGCCGAGCAACGCGCCCTGTTGGAAGACCTGGAACGCTGCGAATCGCCGCGCACCTGTCCCCACGGCCGCCCGACGATGATCCACCTCTCGGTAAGCCTGCTGGAGCGCCAATTCGGGCGCAAGGGGGCAAGATGATACAGACCGCAGACCGCGGACGGCAGACCGCCGCAGGGGGCAAACCGTCAACGAATCGGGGAACGAATAAACCTGATGGGGTATAATCAACCCGATGG
>JAGHYK010000148.1 GCA_017743695.1 Chloroflexota bacterium | reverse complement strand
CTCGCAATGACATTCGGTTTCTACAGTTTCTCGATGAGCGTCACGCCCTGGGGGAGTGCGGCGTTATTCACCGTCTAACACCTCACATTTCAAACCGGGCAATTCCTTTTCCACTTCCTCTTTGCTGGGGAAGACATAATCGTCAATGCTCTTGGGTTCGGTAATGCCCTCTCTTACACTAACTTTGTTTCTCACGGCATTGTGGACTTTGGCAGAAGAATATTGCCCGTTTTTGCTATTATGTTCCCACCAATACACCTTGTAAACCGTCATGCTGCCTGCGGGACGGGCAGCTGATTCGTCATTGACGAACAACGTGCGTAACGCTTCCTTGATGGCTTGCGCGTCTTCGTCCGAAAAGCCCGTCTTGCTCGCCAGTTGCGGATTCATGCTGCCGTAGAAGACGTACACGCCGTGGTCAACGCGGTGCTTCATGCCCATGGTGTCAGGACCGCGCTTTTCGCCAGGTTCGCCGCTGACGCTTTTGGTAATTTGAATGCTGGGAGCGCGGTCAAGGACAGTGGCAACCGAGAAAGCGGGATGGATAGAAACGGGACCGCGAATACCAATGGATACACCTTCGCTGTCTTCTTCGCCTTCGCTTTTCTTGCCCTTTTTGGCTTTGAAAGCAAATACCTGCCCAAAGGCGCGCACATCCAGCCAGGTTTCGCAGGCGGCTTTTTTGTATTTCTCTTTGTCTTTAGGGTCAACGCCTTTGAGTGTCCCTTCTGCCCGTTCGCGCAGACTTCCGTAATTATCTACACGGTTATCATCGGATTGGACGAAAATCCTGTGACCCATATCTTGCAGCCGATTGCGAATCTTTCTTTTGATGGCAACATCCGAGATTTCCCCATAGCCTTCATAGGTCACACGTGGACGGTTGCCGTTGAGCGGGTCGCCATTGGGGTTGGCGTGCTGAACGGTCACAATTACGGCAAAATCAATTTTTTTCGAGAGGGTAGTCATGGCAAAGTCTCCTTTTGATGAAATAGGGTGGTTATTTTGAATTGGGATTATCGTTTGTGTCAGAAGTGGGTTTCTCTTTCTTCTCCCACATCTTTTGCCGCTGGCAGTAATAGCCGAGCAAATACTCACCCGTCAGCGGCTTGTTGCTGATGAAGTCTTCAGGGGTGAACAGGTCTTTGACCTGAGCAATCAGCCACTTGTAGTAAGAGGCGTTATCGCCCTGCCGCATGAAATACGGCGTGAGCAATTCGTGAATTTGCTTCCACGTGCTGAAAGGACGCTGGGAAAATTGCTGCATGTAGCGGGTAGCATTCGTTGGGCGATTCTTTTCAGCCTCCGACAATGTGCGTTCTTCCAGCACATCCGCAATCGCAAGCAGCCTGCCAAAAAGATAATCTCTTGTCTTTCGGGTTTCATCGAGTGACATTTCAAACTTCTCCTTTCCATGTTTGTATTTTCGGTAGAGAGCGCAGGCAATCGTCAAAGCCTTGCTCCAGTCGTAACCACTTAAGCCAGCGCGGTTGGAAGCGCGCCTGACCACCGACTCAACCAAATCGCGCGGGATGGGCTGACCATCCACAATGCAGGGCAGCAGGCGTTTGATGGTGGCTTTTTTGAGTTTATCGTCCAGGCGACTGCCATAGGCAGCTTCAGCGATATCGGCAGGAGCAGGCGCGCCATAGAAGGGGACAGAAACTTTTCGGGTTTTCCCTTTTTCATCTTGCTTTTCCACCAGATGATATGTGTGCCGCCAAGCACAGGTCTCGTGCCAATTCTCAATTCGCTCCAAGAACTCGGAGCCTTTCAGGGCACGGTAATAGACGATGGACAATCGCCCAGGGGTAGCAGAATCAAGTGCCATCACGACCACATCTTCACGCTCGCCGATTTCCTGACGATAACCAGCGATTTTCTTCTTCAAGCGAATCGCCATATCCTGTGCGGTGTCGGCAATTTCGCTCTCTTCTTCCGCGTCATAAATTGCAGCGTAAGTGTCTGCTGTTGGTTGCGGCGTTTTTGCGCCAGAGACCGCCCAGGCGACGACTGCCAGGTCTCCTTCCTGATAGCCTTGCCTGCTTATGAGCCATGCAAGAGCATAATGGGCTTTGTGGGATGCTTCCAACCCAACTCCACAGGCTTGAGAATCGTCAATGAATCGCCCTCGGAAGGTAAAGCCACTGGTATCGTTCGCTGAGATTATCTTGGCATTGTCACCTTCGCGTCGGATGTACTTAGGGTGGTTGTTTGTGAGAACCTGTTTATCTCCAGTAACGATACAAACATCTTTTTCGCTCTTGCTGCTGAGATAATAATTTGTCCAACTATCCCATAAAGTTACATCGCGCCATGCCCGGCTTTCAATATCACCAGGAATTTGTACGACCCAGCGTATGACGGCATCATCTTGGGCATTTAGAATTGAGAAGATGTCTTTTGCGTTTTTCTCACGCCTTACCTGGTCTTTGCTTAGTAACTTTCCATCAGCACCTACCAGCAAAATCTTGTGATTCGCCAAATCTCGCATTAAAGTGCCCTTACGAACATACGCCAGAACTGCGCGAGCTTTGGGATGGCTGTATGGCGAATTGCACCACGCTGTTAAATTCTTGATGAAATTGTCGTATGGTTCTGTCGGATTTTTGGCGAAACCAGAAGTGACTTCACCTCCAAAGTTAATGAAATCCCCAGCAAGGTATTGCAATTTGTCGCTTAAGGGATGACCTTCAGGTCTACTTCCTGAGCGACTGGCGGAATCTTCAGTGGCTGGAATAATGGTTGTAGAATCATCTTTATCCACAAGGCGGGCATCTCGAAAATTGCCATTCCCATCTATCACGACTTCGATATGCGCCTGAATCGTGATATGGCAGATAGGCAGAAGCGGTCTAGAAGATTCAGACGAATAGCCTATCATGCCCTTACAATTCTCATACGTCTCGTACAGGCTTTGAATCCAGTTCATATCAAGCCCCTCCTTCCACGTATCCCTCCAACAGACCTTCCTCTGCCAGCCCAATTGTGGCAGGTGGGTTTGCCTTCATCGAGCGGACAAACTTACGAATGATCTTCGGGTCATCAGGTTTCGGGAATTCAATCACACCGTTAATCATTTTCGCCCGCCAGAAGCGCGCCCCAAACTTGCCGGGCTCCTTTTCATCGGGATAATCGAAGCCATGAAACATCAGCCCGAAGGACATTTCGCCGTAATGATCGTAAAAGCCTTCCCCTTCGCCGAAATCGCACGGCTCGACGTATCCCTGACATTCGCGCGTGCCGAGAAAGACATCCCGCCTGCCGCCGCGTTCTAACATCCGCCGCGCAATCCAATAGTGCTTATGCTCATTGCGGTCATGTTCCAAATCAGGACGGTTGTAATTCCACTCGAAGTGCGCCTGCACCTGATACTCGACATCGGCGAGATAGGTGTAAATGGACAGGTCGTTTCCGCCCGACTGGTACTTGATGGGCTTTGCACCGCGCGGCTGCGTGCGGATGGGCTTCATCACCCGCACTTTGTCTATGTACCACACAAGAGTCGGCTTCCAATACACCGAACTCAGGATTCCCTTCAGCGCTTCGTACGTGGGAACCTGATAGGAGCATTTCTCGCCGCCAATGCGGGTCAGCGGATCGGTGAACAGGGCATACCTGCCCCAAACCTTGAACGTCACGCTGTTTTGATATTGCATCGAGACCTCCTTTGTTTTTTTTTGGTCATTGCGGGACCTGCGGAGCAGGTCGAAGCAATCTCCTAGTAACAGTAGACTGCTTCGCCTTCGGCTCGCAGTGACACTATTCGATAAGTACATCCATATCGCTGACTGGTTCTTCGCTCCAGCCAAACTCCTTGCTGTAATACCGCTTGTCAAGATAGTAAATTCCTGAGTCTTGCACCTCCTGGATTGCTCCTGTTTGACGTAATTTTTTGAATTGATGCTCGAACAAATTGACTGAATAGCGCTGTGCTTGTTTGAGTAACTTGCCTTGTTTTTCCAGCCCAAACGCACCACACAATTCGGTGATGATGTTGTTGCCGTCTCCGTATGGCACAATCACGCCACGCGTGGGCGAGTCTATCACCCGAAACTCTCCGTTGGCAGAGCGAAAAGACTGGCGCAAGAAAATATCAGGTGCATTTCCCTGGTGGGTTGCTGAATAAATATTTGTCGAGATTTTGTTCATCGAAAGCAGGTTGAACAGTGTATCCTCGCGCCCTATCTGCGAATCTTTACTTACGGGATAGTCCAACTCGTTTTTGTGCGCATTATAGTATTGCTGATAATAGCGAGTAATTGTTTCCAGGCCGATTGGATCGCCTCCAAATTCTTCTGGGGTTCTCTTGAAATCATCAAGAACCCATTGGGCATGTTCACGTCCGCTCCGGATGTCTTTGAGTTGATCAAGATTTTCCTCCTGCGGATTGATTATCCACACGCTCCCGCCGTCCTCGCGCAGACCGTGACGGTTGCAGCGTCCTGCCGATTGAGCAATCGAATCCAGCCCTGCCAGCGAGCGGATGACCGCGCCAAAGTCAATATCTACCCCCGCTTCGATGAGTTGCGTGCTGACGCAAATCACGGGTTCGTTGGCTTCCAATTTAGGCTTGATTTCCTTCTCCAGCACGTCCTCGCGGTGCGCCGCGCACATGTTGGTGCTCAAATGATACAGCGGAACGCCCAAATTTCGGCTTTTGATTTCCTGATACACCGCCAGCGCCGAAGGGCGCGTATTGACCACAATCAGCACGCTGCCTTTTTCCCGCAAGGCGCGCTTGGCTAAATCGGCAATTTCGGCGTTCGTCCAGCCGCCTGGCTTGCGCTCGTCATGGACTTCGACGCGCTTCAGTTTCTCGAACAGTTCCTGTGGGTTTTGGATGATTTGATATTCTGGCGCAATCGTCAGTCTCCGATATTCGTTGGGCAATTTATCCAGCGGCGGCTGCGTGGCAGTGCAAAGCACAACTGTCGCGCCGCAATCGTGAGTCAAAAAGCGCAGGGCGGCGTTGAACATGTGCGTAATCTTCAGGGGAACGGTTTGCACTTCATCGAAGATGATGACCGAGTTTGCCAGCTGGTGCATTCGGCGGGCGTCGCGCGTGCCTGAACCGAACAACGCTTCCAAAAATTGAACCTGCGTGGTGAACACGATGGGCGCGTCCCAATTTTCCGCCAACAGGTTGTGGCGGTAGCGGGTATCGTCTTCAGGCACAAAGTTGGAGTGATGTTCGAGAACGACCTTGCCGCGCTCGTCTGCTCGTTCCAGAATACCCCGTATTTTGTCCGCGTTCTGGTCAATGATGGTGATGTAGGGAACGATGTAGAAAATTCTGTCCATCTGATGCGCTTTGGCGTGATGCAGGGCAAAACGCAGGCTGGCTTCGGTTTTTCCGCCTCCCGTTGGGACGGTTAACTGGTAGATACCCTTGGGTTTTCTCGCCGCATCCAGGCAGGCTTGCGCCACCTGCGCCCGCAGTTGATTGACCTCCAACGCCCGCCCTGGCTCCATTTGGGCAGTTTTTTGCGCGTACTCGGCATACTTCGCCTCCAGCCGTTCGATAAGGACATCCCAAGGGACATACTTGCCGTAATTCCGAATCGCTTCGTTGTTGGGATGCTCGAAATCGGCAGTGTTCAGACGGTCGGCTTCCAGCACGCAGCTCAACAGGAAACGCGCCAGCAAGCCGTGTTTGAAGGGCAGGGTGACGTCTTTCTCTGCGTCTTTCATGTCCACCATGATTTTCTCAAAGAATTGCTTTTCAATCGGCTGGGCGAGAATCTCATCCAATTGTCTTTCGATATCGGGCAGTTTCTCGCGCGCTTCTTTCAGGTGGGTATCTTTATCGTCTTTTCCAATGCGCCGCTGGAACTCATTGAAGCCGTCAGGCTTCAGGCAATCTATCAGCCCCGAATGATGTGAAGCGATTGCCAGCGCCAAAAACTGCGCCAGAATTTTGCCCTCCTGCCCTCGGTTGGCGAGTTTCTGGTACACCAGTTGCGCCCCGGCGGTGGAATGGTCAACATCGCCGCGTTGCGCATCTACATAGCCATCTTCATCTGGACTTATCAAACCTTGTTTGGAACGCAAATATCCCTGAAATTTTGCGCTCGCTTTGCCAAAGTCGTGCAGCAAGCCCGCAATTTTCCCAACCTCAGGCAAGCCAACCTTTGCGGCAAAATCTGCTGCTAATAGCGATGCTTCGATTAGGTGAGTTCTCAACAATTGCCCTTTGCCATCTTTGCGGCGATGAGCAATCAAGTCATCTTGCGGCTTGACCTCTCCAATCTTATACACCTCCGCCAACCTCCGCGCTTCGCGCTCCAGCGTCTTTCGCAACGATTCG
>JAGHYK010000146.1 GCA_017743695.1 Chloroflexota bacterium | reverse complement strand
CAGTGATGCCAATCCCTTGACAAATTCTCACTTCTGCATACAATATGCCCATGCTCGCCCAGCGCTTTTGCACGAATCTGAATAACCGTAACAATAATGATCGCCCGCTGTTGGCGTTGGGCGCGGGGCAGGCTGGTTAATTTTTGACTCCCTTCTCCTTTCGCAGGATCGCCCAACGCCAGGTTGGGCGATTTTGTTTTTTATCCCGTCCTATTGGAGCCTGCTATGTACAAAACGCATACCTGCGGTGAAGTCAACGTTTCCCATATTGGCCAATCAGTGACTCTGGCCGGATGGGTACACCGAATCCGCCACCACGGAGGAATGCTCTTCCTCGACCTGCGCGACCGTTTCGGGCTGCTACAAATCGTCGCGGATGGCGCGCGCTCCCCGGCGGCCTTTCAGCAACTGGCAGAAGTGCGCCCCGAGTGGGTGATCCAGGTACAGGGACGGGTAGAGCGCCGTCCCCCCGGCACGGAGAACCCCTCGTTGCCGAGCGGCGAGATCGAGGTGCTGGCTGAGAACGTCCGCGTCCTCAACCCCTCGCGCCCGCTTCCCTTTCCCCTCGAAGAGCGCAAGGGAAAAAGCATAGACGAAAGCCTGCGCCTGAAGTACCGCTATCTCGATCTGCGACGGGCGCGCCTGCAACGCAACCTGGAGCTTCGCCATCGGGTGGTGCTGTTCATCCGCAACTATCTCGCCGAGCGCGGCTTCCTGGAGATCGAAACTCCCATCCTGTTCAAGGCCACTCCTGAGGGCGCACGCGACTACCTCGTCCCCTCTCGCCTCTACCCCGGCCACTTCTACGCCCTCCCCCAATCTCCTCAACAGCTCAAGCAACTGCTGATGATCGCCGGCATCGAACGCTACTTTCAGATCGCCCGCTGTTTTCGCGATGAAGACCAGCGCGGCGACCGCCAGCCCGAATTCACCCAACTGGACCTGGAAATGGCCTTCGTCGAACGGGAGGACATCCTGAACACCGTCGAAGCCCTTTTCACCGAGCTAATCACCCGTCTCGCGCCGCACAAGCGCCTCCTGACCGTCCCCTGGCCCCGCCTTTCGTACCATGAGGCGTTGCTGCGTTATGGGAGCGACAAGCCGGATCTGCGCTTCGGGCTGGAACTCCAGGACCTCACCGAATGTTTCCGCGAAGCCGATTTCATCCCCTTCCGCGCCGCGTTACAATCAGGGGGAAGCGTGCGCTGTTTGCGCCTGCCGCCATCCAGCGGCTGGGGCCGTGCGCAGCAAAACACGGCTGAAAAGATGCTCCTCGAACAGGGCTATATCCCCCTGGTGCTCATCCGCACCGAAAGCGGCTGGTCTGGGAACAGCCTGGCGCGGCGAATGAACGAGACCCTGCGCCAGCGGTTGCTGGAGCGCCTCCAGCCCCAGGTTGGAGAACTATGCCTGATTGTGGCTGGAGAAACCTTCGCCGTCAGCAAAGCGCTGGGCAATGTGCGCCTCTGGCTGCGCGACGCGCTGAAGCTGGCGCCGCCCGACGTGCTGGCCTTCGCCTGGGTGGTGGATTTCCCTATGTTCGAGTGGAACGCCGAAGAAGGACGCTGGGAAGCCGCCCACCATCCTTTTACTCGACCGCGCCCGGCCGATCCCGAACTGCTGGAACGCGCCCCTCAGGAATTGCTTTCCGAGGCCTACGACATGGTCTGTAACGGCTATGAGCTGGCCTCCGGCTCGATCCGCATTCATGAAAGCGATCTGCAGCGCCGTGTCTTTCGAGTGCTCGGCCTGAGCGAGGCGCAAATTCAGCAAAAATTTGGCCACCTGCTGGAAGCGCTGGACTTTGGCGCACCCCCTCATGGCGGGATCGCCCCCGGCATTGATCGCCTGGTGATGCTCCTGGCCGATGAGCCAAACATCCGTGAAGTGATTGCCTTCCCCAAGAATCAGGCCGCCCGCGACCTGATGGCCGATGCTCCCTCCCCGGTCGAAGAGCGGCAGCTTCGCGAACTTCATTTGAAAATTGAAAACTCTCAGGAGAAAAAGTGAAATATGTCTGATACTCATCATCCTCTGAACATCGAAACCGTGCACCATATTGCAAACCTGGTACAACTGGGATTAACCGACGAGGAGGCCGCCGCCTTCCTTCCCCAGTTAAACGCCATCCTGGAATACTTCGCCTTGCTCCAGGAAGTGGATACGGAATCTGTGCCCCCTGCCTTTTTGCTCCCTGGAGCGCGCAACGTGCTGCGCGAGGATAACCCAGAACCCGGAATGAGCCGGGAGGCCTTCCTGAGCAACGTTCCAGCCTCCGAAGGGGAGTATGTAAGCGTGCCGCGGGTGCTGGAGGAAGCCTGAGGGATGCTATGGACCTCTATTCCCTGACCATCACGCAAGCCCACGAGCTATTACGTCAGCGTAAGATCAGCAGCCTGGAACTGACCCAGGCAGTGTTAGAACGCATCCGAGAGGTGGACGGCCAGATCGGCGCTTACCTGACGGTCACCGAGGGAGTGGCCCTGGAGCAGGCGCGCCAGGCCGATGAACGATTGCGCCGTGGCGAGCGAGTCACCCCCCTGACCGGCATCCCTTTCGGTGTGAAAGATTCAATTGTGACCGAGGGCATCCGCACCACTTGCGGCTCACGCATTCTGGAGCACTACGTGCCCCCGTATCAGGCCACTGCCGTACGTCGCCTGCTGGAGGCGGGCGCAGTGCTGCTCGGCAAGCACAACCTGGACGAATTCAGCATGGGCTCCTCGACGGAGAACTCAGCCTTCTTCCCCACCCGCAATCCGTGGGATCTGAAGCGCGTTCCCGGCGGCTCCAGCGGCGGCTCGGCGGCGGCCGTAGCCGCGGGCGAATGCTTTTTCGCTCTGGGCGGAGATACAGGCGGATCGATCCGCCTGCCGGCCGCCTTCTGCAACGTGGTCGGCCTGAAGCCCACCTACGGGCGCGTCTCGCGCTATGGGTTGATCGCCCTGGCTTCCTCATTCGACACCATCGGCCCGCTGACGCGCACCGTTGAGGATGCGGCGCTGGTGCTGCAGGTGATCGCCGGGCAGGATGCCCATGATGCCACAAGCCTGGCGCAGCCTGTGCCGGATTACGCTGCACAGCTCCAGCGCCCGGTGAAAGGATTGCGCCTCGGGCTGCCGCGTGAGTACTTCGTTCCGGGCATGGAGGCGGGCGTCGAGGCGGCGCTACAGGAGGCCATCCGCCAGTTCGAGCGTCTGGGGATGGAGATCCGGGAGGTCTCACTTCCCCATACGCCCTATGCGCTGGCAGTCTATTATTTGATCCTGTTCGCTGAGGCAAGCGCGAACCTGGCGCGCTTCGACGGCGTGCGCTTCGGCAGCGCAGCGCAGCAGGCGCAAACCATCCCCGAGCTCTACCTGGAGACGCGCGGCAAGGGCTTCGGGGCCGAAGTCAAGCGGCGCATCATGCTTGGCGCATACACCCTCTCCGCCGGCTACTATGACGCCTATTACCTGAAGGCGCAGCGCGTGCGCACATTGCTGCGTCAGGATTTTGAGCGCGCCTTCGAGGTCTGCGACGTGCTGCTCACCCCTGTCAGCCCCGGTGTTGCTTTTCGCCTGGGAGAGAAAACCGCCGATCCACTCGCCATGTATCTTTCCGACGTGTACCTGGTGGCGACAAACCCGGCCGGCGTCCCGGCGCTGGCGCTCCCGTGCGGCTTTTCCGAGGGGCTGCCGGTCGGTATGCAGCTCATTGCCCGCCATGGGGAGGAGGCCTTGCTCTTCCAGGTGGGGCACGCATATCAACAGGTGACTGAATGGCACAAAATGCGCCCAGCGCTTGGGAGGTAGCAATGGAACAAAAATACGAGGCTGTGATCGGGCTGGAAATCCACGCCGAGCTGCAGACACGTTCCAAGATGTTCTGCGCCTGTCCGGCAGACTATGCCCACGCCGAATCGCCCAACACGCACATCTGCCCGATTTGCACCGGCCAGCCGGGGACATTGCCGGTCGTCAATCGGGCTGCGTTGGAGCAGGGTATTCAGGTGGCGCTGGCGCTCCATTGCACCATCCCACCCTTGAACATTTTTGCCCGCAAGAACTATTACTATCCCGATCTGCCAAAGGGCTATCAGATTTCGCAATACGAGATGCCGCTGGCGGTGAATGGTTGGGTGGAGGTGCCGGTCGGGAAGGAGGGGACACTGCAGCGCATTCGCATCCGCCGCGTGCATCTGGAGGAGGACACGGCAAAGCTCTTTCACCAGGGGGATCGTTCCCTGATTGACTTCAACCGCGCCGGCGTGCCATTGTTAGAAATCGTCTCGGAGCCGGACATGCATTCCGTGGATGCTGTGCTGGCCTACGCCATGCACATCCGCAACGTGCTGCGCTACCTGGGGGTGAATTCCGGAGACATGCAAAAAGGGGTGCTGCGCTTTGAGGCGAATATCTCGGTGCGCCCGGCCGGCAGTCAGGAGCTACGCACGCGCACGGAGATCAAAAACCTGAACAGCTTCCGCGCCCTGACGCGCGCCACCGCCTACGAGATCCGCCGCCAGATCGCCATTTATGAGTCCGGGGGGCAGGTGCTTCAAGAGACGCTGGGATGGGATGAGGAGCATGAGGTGACGCTTTCGCAACGGAGCAAAGAGCACGCGCACGACTATCGCTATTTCCCTGAGCCGGATCTGCCTCCCTTGCAGATTGAGGCGGCCTGGGTAGAAGCATTACGAGCGGCGTTGCCCGAATTGCCGGAAGCGCGTCGGCAGCGTTTCATCGAGGCTTATGGCCTGCCCGTCGCCGAGGCGCGCATCCTGACGGCGGAGAAATCGCTGGCGGACTACTTTGAAGCGGTGCTCCCCCAAACGCAGGCATCGCCGCGCGAGGTCTCAAGCTGGATGATCGGCGAATTCCTGCGCCATCTCAACGAGCGTCAGATCGAGGTAGAGGCCGTCCCGTTTCCACCCCAGGCGCTGGCCGAATTGCTCAACCTGGTCGCACAGCGCACGATCACCATGGCCACGGCGAAGGAGGTGCTGCGCGAGATGTTCGAGAGCGGCGCCATGCCCCAGGTAATTGTCGAGGCGCGCGGCCTGGCGCAAATCGCAGACGAAGCGACGCTGATGCCTCTCATCGAGCAGGTGCTCCAGGAGAACCCCCAGGTCGTGGAATCGTATCTGAACGGCAAGGAAAGCGTCTTCCAGTGGCTGATGGGACAGGTAGCACGCGCCACGCGCGGCAAAGCCGATCCCCAGCTCACACGGCAATTGCTCCAATCGCGCCTGGATGCGCTACGCCGTAGCAGATTGTGATAAAATCCCTTTTCGATGCCTCTCCCTTATGAGCTAAGCCTGCAAGAGTGGGTTGACCTTTTCCAGTCCTGGGGTGAGCCAGCCTATCGCGCCCGCCAGGTCTGGCATGGGTTGTATCAGCGCTTCTACCAGGCAGCCGGGGAATTCACCGACCTGCCGCTCGCCCTGCGCCATCGCCTGGCGGAGCATTTTCGCTTTCCTCCGCTCATTCCCCTGGCCTCCCAGACCTCACAAGACGGACAGACGGTCAAGACGCTGTTTCAACTTGAAGATGGGCAGGCGATTGAGGCCGTCCTGATGCGCTATGAGCGTCGCCGCACCCTGTGCATTTCCACCCAGGTCGGTTGTGCCATGGGCTGCGTCTTCTGCGCCACCGGGCAGATGGGCTTCCGCCGTCATCTGACCGCCGGGGAGATCGTCGCCCAGGTGATGTACTATGCCCGCCAGCTGGCAGATCAAGGGGAACGAGTGACGAATATCGTCATCATGGGGATGGGGGAGCCCTTTCATAACTACGAGAACACAATGCAGGCCATTGATCGCCTCAACGATCCGATGGGCTACCATTTTGGCGAACGGCGCATCACCCTCTCGACTGTCGGCCTGGTGCCGATGATCCGACGCTTCACCGCCGAACGACGCCAGGTAAATCTGGCGATCTCGCTTCACGCTGCGGATGACGCCCTGCGCTCCAGTTTGATGCCGGTCAACCGCAAATATTCGCTGGAGGAGGTGCTGCAGGCCTGTCGCGACTACGTGCGCGAGACCCATCGGCGCGTGACGTTTGAATGGGCGCTCATCCAGGGAGTCAACGACACCCCAGAGCAGGCGCGTCGGCTGGCCTCGCTGCTGAAAGGGTTGCTCTGTCATGTCAACCTGATCCCGCTCAACCCGACCCGCGGCTATTCAGGCAAAGCGACGACCGGGGAACGGGCGCGTGCCTTCCAGGCCATCCTGGAACAGGCCGGCATTCCCACCACAATCCGCCTGCGCCGCGGCATCGAAATCCAGGCCGGCTGCGGTCAGCTTGCCACACAGGAACGCCTCCAGAAGGAAAGAGCATGAGCACACCGCTGCCACAC
>JAGHYK010000145.1 GCA_017743695.1 Chloroflexota bacterium | reverse complement strand
GAAAAATTTTTCGTCCCGACTCCAGGACGGCGCGTGCCCGTTCGCCAGGCCGCTTTCCTGGAGCAGATAGTCGAAGGCAGCTTCGGCAATGGTGGAGAAGAGGGATTCCAGGGGCATGGGTTGGCTCCGTAGCACCGGATTTATCAAGGTTTTGTTACAGGTCTCCGCTTATTGCACCAATCGCCTATGGAGTGGTCTCAGCGCGAACGGTGACGATTCCTTCGCCTGCCGCCCAGAGGTGCAGGTCTTGCCGTTTGATGGCTGCGGCCATCAGATCGGGAAACCGATCAGGGGTGCAGGCAAAACAGGGGATACCAAGGGCAACCAATCTGGCGGCAATCTGGTGATTGAAGGAAGGACGACCCTCGTCGCTGAGAGCCAACAGGGTGATGAGCTGGACGCCGGCATCGACCAGAGAAGCTACACGGCGCAGGAGGCGATCAGGATTCCCACCTTCGTACAGATCGCTGATAAGGATCAAAATGGTGTCGTTGGGCCTGTGGATAAGGCTCTGACAATAGGTCAGGGCTTGTCCAATATCGGTTCCACCCCCCAGTTGGGCGCCAAACAAGACTTCCACCGGATCATGCAATTCGGAGGTCAAATCGGCGACCGCTGTATCAAACAGCACCAATGAGGTCTTGACAGCCGGGAGCGAGGCCATGACCGCCGCGAAGATGGAGGCATAAACTACCGAGGAAGCCATGGAGCCACTCTGATCCACGCACAGAATGATTTCACGCAATCGGGAGGCCGGCCTGCGGCGTGCATGGCCAATACGCCGTTCGGGAATGACCGTTTTGTAATCCGGCTGGTAGTGCTTCAGGTTGGCGCGAATGGTGCGATTCCAGTCCATGTCGGCATAGCGCGGACGGCGATGGTAAGCAGCGCGGTGCAGCGCACCCATAATGGCCTGGCGCAAGGGGCCTTCCAGTTTCTGCTCCAGTTGTTCGACCAGCGCACGTACCACCTGGCGGGCGGTGTGTTTGGTCTGTTCAGGAATAACTTTGCTGAGCGAAAGGATGGTGGAAACGAGATGAATGTCGGGAGTGATGGCCTCCAGCAGTTCAGGCTGGAGAAGCAATTGACGCAGGTTGAGCCGTTCGAGAGCGTCTTTTTGCAAGATATGGACGACTGAGGCGGGAAAATACGTGCGAATATCTCCCAACCAGCGCGCCACGTAGGGAGCGGAAGCATCTAATCCTCCTCGGCCCTTCTGCTTGACGTGGGAATAGAGCGTGGCCAGGGTTCGATCTATACCCAGGTCGGTTTCGCTCCGCAGCGAAAAGCCGATGCCATCCGCCTCGTCACCCAGGATAAGACGCCAGCGGCGTAACCTTTCCTGAGAGGGATCAAAAAAAGACAGGTTATCGTTCGTCATAGGGCGTCGGGCTCAGAATCAAATTAACCAGTGCCAGAGCTTTCTCTGCACGGACGGGATCGAGTTTTATCTCGGTGGCCGATAAGAGACGGTTTCCTGTGTTTCTGGCGAATTCACCTATCTGGCGGCGTTCCGGGGCAGAGAAGGCGCTAAAAGTCCGACGTAGGATCGGTAGAACGGCGATGAAGGATGTCTCGGACAGAGATAAAACCCACTCATCCAGCAATTGCCAAAGGGCAGGATCGTGAATCAGGGCCTGACCGCTGTTATGAAGGAATCCCTGCAGCCAGGCAGCAGCGTCAGCAGCCGGTGCACCAGAGGAGAGCGCCAGGCTCATGCGGCTGAACGTGTCAGGGTCAGCATGGGCATCGTAGAGAAGACGAGAGGCAAGGCCACGGATAAGCCCGTGTCCAGCCGAAAGCGTGGCCAGGGTGGTCAGGGTACGTAGCCAGGCCTGAAAGTGTTCACTGCTCTCCACTCCCTCAAGCAGCGCGATCCCCTGGTGGACTGCTTTAATGTGCGCGAACATCTCCTGGGCGGCTTCCTCGTTGAGGGCAGAACAGGCAGCGGGCAGGCCAATGCAAACGCGGGTGATCAGTTCATCTACAATCCGACGAACGAGAGCGGTGTCAGTTTGGCGAACGTTACCATAGCGGCTGATGTTGATGAGCGGAGGCAGAGCATCCATCAGATGGGAGAGGTCGGTACTGGAAGCAACTAGGAATTGAGTGCGTTCCAGAAGGGGTGGGATTACTTCAGGTAGGTCGGCCAGCAGAGCAGCCTCGAGCAGGCGAGTGAGCATCGGCAACTCGGTGGCTCGGGCAGCTTTGGCCTGGATTTTGTTGGTTGCTGCTTCGAGGAGCGTATTTCCCCATATACTGGCTTCGATGATATTCACAGCGAACTCGGGCCTCCACTCCATACGCCAGACCTCGTGGAAGGTGCCTTTAGCCCCAGAGGCTACTTGCAGCTCGCCCCAGGGAATGCCCAACAGGTTTAGCCGATGCAAAAGGCGGGAACGCTCGAGCAGCAGTGGTTTGCGCAGATCGAGATCGAGCGTTTGCGGTGTGGCAGAGGGTTCAAGGCGGGTGCGTTTCTGGGCGGCGAAGAGGTCACGTTGGAGGGGGACAGTGGGAGCGGCCGACGGCACTTTACCCATCCGCTGACCTACGATTAACTTCTCGTGAATAAGGTACAAAGGGGTCTCGTCGCCAAAACAAAACACAGCCCGGATGGCGTCCTCCACTTCGGGCAAGCCGGGAAGGGGATGACCACGCAAAGCAGCTAGAGTTTCGGCCAGGCGCGTCCCTTCGATGGCATGGGCAGGCGAAACCTCCAGCCCTTCCGCGCGCATCTCTTGCGCTACTTTTACCATCCAGCCTTCGACAATGTCGCTTTCACTCTGCCAGAGATGCTCATACCAGCCGGGGGCATCGATCCCTGCGCCATAACCGGAGCGGCGGGCAAGGCGGTCATATGTCCAGGGAATGAGGCTTACCGCTGGCTGGCTGCTCGGTGAACCGGCCCGGCGATCGCGAGAAAGGGAACGAAGAAAATCGGCCAGGAGCGCCTCATCGGCCTGGACTGTATCAAGATGGGTAAGAGCCGGAGCATGCCAGGCGCCACAAACTATTGCAATGTTCTGGTAGCCTTCGATCTGTGCAGTATGGATGATTTTCCGCATCGCTGCTTCGCGAACAAGGTTTTGGGGTTCGATCTGTCCCAATGCTTCCACTTCGGCGCGCAGGGTGGTCATCAGTTCGAGAATGCCACTGAAAATACCTTCTGTGGTGCGCCGTTGTTCGATAAAACGCTCCCACCAGCGTTCGCTGTCTGAATAGCCGGCGGCCTGAGCCAGGATTTGAAAGGGATCTGAAGACGGCGAGACAGGCATCGGCACTGGTGCTGGATCGGTACGGTCAGCAACCAGGAGATACCTTTGTTCCAAATCCATGAATCTCACCGAGATCTGGTTTGTCAGAGCATAACGAATGGCCTGCCATTCAGGAGAAAATTCGGCGAACGGATAGAAAACGGCATGTTGTGGGTTATCCGGCAGGTAAATCAACAAAGCCAGTGGCGGAGTCGTCTCCGGATCGGCGAAAAGGGGTAGCAAGGCGTTGGCTTCGGGAGGGCCTTCGACCAGAACACAATCGGGACGCAGTTTCTCCAACGCTGCACGCACGCTTCTGGCGGAGCCAGGCCCGTGGTGACGAATACCGAAAAGGGTAATCATTGAGGCTATTCCATCTCCTTGCAAGCGCGATACAGGTCCTTCCAGTCTTTTCTTTCTTTTGCCACCGTCTCCAAATATTCCTGCCAGACGATCCTGTCTTGTACCGGGTCTGTGATGACGGCACCAATAAGCCCGGCAGCCACGTCGCTGGCGCGTAGTTCCCCATTACCAAAATGGGCTGCGAGGGCGAGGCCATTGGTGACCACGGAGATGGCCTCGGCGGTTGAGAGCGTACCGCTTGGCGATTTGAGTTTGCTCTTCCCATCTGTAGTCATCCCGGCACGCAGTTCGCGGAAAATGGTCACGATGCGACGAATTTCCTCCAGCGTGGGTGGCTCGGCCGGCAGCTCAAGCGCACGCCCAAGCGCCTCTGAACGGTAGCGAACGATTTCCACTTCCTCCTCCAGCGTGGCCGGTAACGGCATGACTACGGTGTTGAAACGGCGTCGCAGCGCCGATGAAAGCTCGTTCACCCCTTTATCACGGCTGTTGGCCGTGGCAATGATGTTGAAGCCCTTCACTGCCTGGACCTCCTTGCCCAGTTCCGGAATGGGAAGGGTTTTTTCGGAAAGGATTGAAATCAGTGTGTCTTGCACTTCTGAAGGAATACGCGTCAGTTCCTCGACACGCACTATTTTGCCTGTTTGCATGGCGATCATAATGGGACTGGGCACAAGGGCTTTCTCGCTGGGACCTTCTGCGAGCAGGCGCGCATAATTCCAGCCGTAACGGAGAGTTTCCTCGGTGGTGCCGGCTGTTCCTTGGATGAGCAAGGTCGAATCGCCGGAAATAGCGGCTGCCAGGTGCTCGGAGACCCAACTTTTGGCCGTGCCTGGTACGCCCAAAAGCAACAGCGCCCGGTCGGTGGCCAGCGTGGCTACAGCAACCTCGATAAGGCGACGGCTACCGATATATTTTGGCGTAACGGTAAAACCATTTTCCAGTTGACCTCCCAGGATATAGGTGGTGACCGCCCATGGGGAGAGTCTCCAATTCGGCGGGCGCGGGCGCGTATCGGCCTTTGCCAGTTCGGCCAATTCTTCGGCAAATTGCTGTTCGGCATGTGCGCGCAAAATCAGACTCATGATTTTTCCTCCAGGCTGGACTTGATTGCGTTACGGAACTCCAGGATTTGCAAAAAGGTCCTGATTTTCTTGTTTCCGCTGCTTCCAGGCTCATCTGCCCAACCTTGCGAAAATTCATCGGCCAGTTCAGGAGGCATCCAGCGGGCAAAGTCGGGTAGGGCCTGGAGTAAGCGCTGGTGAAAAACAGCGGATTGCTGCTGTACGCTTTTTATGACCCAGCGCGAGAGATTTGCTGTCCAAGGCTTCTGGTACATTTCCAACAACGCGATGGCTTTTGTGCTATGGGCATCGCTAAGGGCGGGCTCGATGGAGGTGACCCACGCCTCAATGCGTTCAGCGCGCAGCAGAGACACCAGTGCCGAAAGCGCGTGCATATCCAGGAGGGATTCTGCCTCTTCCTTTGTCATCCATAGCAGGATGAGCGACTCGGCCCAGTCCGCATCTGCTGTTCCGATGGCAGCCAGCTGCCAGCCAAGAAGGAGCGGCTCTTTCCATTCGCAAGTGAAGGCCATGGCGAGCCATGTGTTGGGTGAACAGTCGAATTCGCGAGTCCATAGTGCCGGTGGAGTAAGAGCGAGCATTTGCGCCAGTCTGCTGGCTTTTTCACCCATCTTTTTGGGCAACGCAAATTCACCTATACCGTCCCGTTTTGCCACAGGATCCACTTCTTCGCGTAAAGTCACCTCTAGTGTTCCGTTTGAGCGGATGCGAATGAGCGGCTCGACCCGCTCCCACATTCGTTGGACAAAACGCGACCCTTCCAGGCGTAGAAGCAAGCGCCGCGCTGCCTCGCGCACTTCTTTGCGTTTGTCATCGAGGCAGGCCTCGAGAAAGGGTTCATCTTCCATGCTCAATCCGATCGCAAAGGTAGCGAGGAAGGCGGCGCGGTCTGCGGGCGAGTCTATTTCCCAATTGCTCTGCACCCATTCGCGACCTTGAGCCGGGTCAGAGGTACGCATTTGTTCCAGGACGAGGATCCGTTCGGCGCGAGTCCCGTTCTCCCAGACATCCAGGGGCTCACGTTTGCGAGCATAGGCCCAGGCTGGATTGTGCGCGGCCAGCCAGCTCCCGCGTTCGCCAATGAGGGGGAGGATCAGGGAACGCCATTTGTTTCGACTCAGCCCCAGGAGCCCAGGCAACGTTTCCGGTGGAGCGATGTAACCGCGTTTGGCGGCCTCTTGCAAAAACTCCGGAAGGAGATCATCCTGCTCTCTTTCCAGCATGCGTTTGAGCAATCTACTTGCTTTCTCCGGCATGCGCGGCCGGCTTTCCGGGTTGCATTTTTCCCCTCCACCGGTAAATGCCACCGGCACATACCCTCCCACTTCAGCAATCCCCACCCGGATCGCCGAAACGAGCAGTGATTCGTCGGTCGAACCCAGCATAGCAGATTGAGCAAGGGATTTAAGGGTAGTCATAGGCGAACAAATCTGCCATTTTCCCAGGCTGCCATCGGAAAAAATGAGAATCCATCCCACAAACCAAAAACGGTGAGAGGGTGACCGCCGGAAAGGGTAAAAAGTTCCCAACAGGAGGAGCGTGGTGATATGGGGAGGGCCTGATTCTCAGCGTCACGCAAAAGCCAGTTCGATTCCAACCTTTCAATGGTCACGTTTTCCAGCACCACGGGAAACTCCTCTAG
>JAGHYK010000144.1 GCA_017743695.1 Chloroflexota bacterium | reverse complement strand
GCATGTGCACATCCACGTCATCCCGCGCTATTGGGGAGATGTGGAAAATCCGCGAGGTGGGGTGAGAGGCGTGATCCCGGCAAAGCAGAATTATGGGGGAGGGTAAGGAGAAGCAAAAAACATTGTTGTAATTCCTACTCCTCTTTGGTTTTTTTGGTTGAGGCTTCGTTCTCTGCCATAGCAGACTGTTGCGCATTTTTTCCATGCTTACGCAACCAGGCACGCCAGGTGATCGCCCAACGCTGGGGGTCTTCCAGATAACTCGGATCGGGCATCAGATGGATGGCTGCCCGGTGGGGTGCTGATTGGATTTCCTCTGGGGCGGTGTATGCTTCTTTTACCAGGCGTTCAAACATGGCTGCGTGGGTATCCAGATCGGCTTGTGAATAAGATTCGGTTGGCTCGATGGTGGCTGGTTCTGGGACCACGAATGGGTGATGGCTGAGAAAGAAGTGCGCGCCGAAGTCAGCGGCGCGACGTGCCAGATCGCTGCTGTGAAGCCCGGTCTCGCGGGTTAACTTTTCCAGGCTATAGCGAACCTGTTCCAGACGATGTTTTCCTTCCGCAAAAGGAGCGGTGATGGAGGGAATTTCCAGCATACGAGCCAGCAAGTAGTTGTTATTCAGAACAGCAGTTTCTGCTACCGCTCGCAAGCCTTCTGCGCCCAAGGACATCACCCAGGCATAGGCACGTACAACATTTGCTACCGCGCCGTAGAAGGAAGCGACTTTGCCGATGGAGAGTGGACGGTCATAGTCCAGAAAGTAGCGCGTGCCATCAAATTCTACAGTCGGGACGGGCAAAAACGGCGCCAGGGCCTCTGTCACCCCACTGGCGCCGGCGCCGGGACCGCCAGAGGCGTGAGGAGTGCCGAAGGTTTTATGTAAGTTAAAGTGGCAAAGGTCAAAGCCGAGGTCTGCCGCTCGCACAATTCCCAGCAAACCATTGGCGTTGGCCTGATCGTAAACACACAATCCACCTGCTTCGTGAACCAGGTGCACGAATTCGTCAATCTTTGGGTTAAAAATGCCGGTGTCGTCGGGATTGGTGATGAACAGCCCGGCAGTTCGTTCTGAGAGTACTGCACGCAGCGCCTCGACAGAGGGGTAGCCATCTGACTCGGGATAGAGGGTAATGATTTTGAACCCGGCGGATGCCGGGCAGGCTGCATTGGATGGATGCGAAAAGATCGTGGTGATAATTTCATTTCGCCAGGGTTCACCACGCCAGCGGTGCCAGGCCTGGACAATGGAAGCATTTGTATAGATAGCAGCGGAACCACCGCGTGGTTGAAAGGTGAAACGGCTCATTCCGGAGATTGCCTTAAGAATTTGCTCAAAGCGATACAAAATTTCTAAAATTCCCTGAACGGTTTCCTCGTCTTGTAGCGGATGTAGCTCGTTGAGCTTAGGGGAACGCACAAGCTGCTCGTTGACAGGTGGGTTGTACTTCACGGTGGATGTGGCCATCCCCATATCTGCGATCAGTCCGGCGCCAAGCGTTTCTTGAGAAAGCCTCAGAAAGTGGCGCAATCCATGAACTTGCGAGACTTCTGGCAAAGCCGGCGGCGAAGTACGGCGCATCCAGGAAGGCACATCTTGTAATGGAGCTCCTATGCTTTCCGTAATGCCTGCTTCCAAAGGAGGCGGAATGATGCCGCGTTGTCCCGCCTCACTGATCTCGAAAAGAAGAGGCTCACACCAGCGGGCCTGATGGTAATTTTCCAGCGTTGATTGATAAGGAGAAACGGGTTGCGTGTTCATGACTACAATATCTCCTTTAAGGTGTCTGCAAGAAGATCGATCTGCGCCTGAGTATGAATTTCCGTCACACAGTAGAGAGCACTTTCTCCCATTTCTGGAAAATGCCTGCGCAGCGAATGGCCGCCAAAGATGCCTCTTTGCGCCAGCGAAGCGTTTATTTCCTCAACGGTTTTCCCGCTCTCATCAAAGTTAACCACGAATTCTCGGAAATGGGGTGAAGAAAGATGTAAGATACGAATCCCTTTGACCTGGGCAAGTTTACGAATAGCGTAGCTCGTGCGCGCAAAAATCCCTTCTCCAATTTCTTTCATTCCCTGGGGCCCCATCAGGGCCAGGTAAACGGCTGCAGTAATTCCCCACAGGTTGGCCATGGTTCCCAACCACTCTTTGCCTCCTTCACGTTTCAAGAAGGAGGTGCGCTCCATGGCCACCTCACCAAAGCCATGTTCACCAGGAACGCGTGTGGGTAACAGGCCGATCAGGCGTGTAGGATATTCCATCACAAAGCGTTCTTCGTCGCGAGTTGCAATGAAGCCTGCCTGTCCCCCGCCAAACTGCATGTGGATACCGAGGGATTGAATTTCGCCACAGACGATGTCCGCTCCATAATCTGCTGGAGGTCTCAAGACGCCTAAGGTGAGCGGTTCCACACCAACGACGCACAAAGCTCCAGCCTGGTGAGCCAGTGTTATAAGGTGATTGATGCCTGTTTCGAGGCATCCGAAAAAATTGGGGGTGTCGAAGTAGATAGCTGCTGTTTCTGTATCCAGTAAGCGTTCCACTGCCTTTATGTCGGTTTGGCCGCTGTTTGGGTCGAAATCTGCCACTTTAATCTTTAGAAAAGGAGACGAGTAATTTGCAATTCTGGATAGCTTATCGGGAGAAATTGCCCGGCTTACGATAATATGCTTGCGTCCTGTAATTCGTCCTGCCATCCGTAATGCGGTGGCTGCAGCCTGGTATCCATCATAGGTAGGTACGCTGACTACTTCCAGGTTCAATAATTCCCCCATCATGCTGGCGAACTCAAACAGTGCCTGGTAGCGGCCATGATCCTCGTAAGCACGACCCGAATAAGCGGTAAGAAATTCGTACCTTTGATTGATTTCATCACAGACTGCTGGTACAAAGTGTTGGTAGCATCCTCCACCCAGGAAGGAGATTACTTCCGCAGCAGAGGTATTCTTTTGTAAAATTGCTTCTACATGACGTCTCAGCTCGTATTCTGAATGCAATGGCCCTGGCAAATCCATTTTTCCCTTAAAGCGTAGTCGCTCCGGGATCATTTCATATAATTCCTCAATGCTTTTGACCCCGATTCTTTGGAGCATTCGATCTCGAATGTGTGGGAGAGCATTGGGAATGTAAGGATAGGCAATTTCTTTGTTCTCTCCAGACATTATGCCTCCAGATTTTGGGTTTTTACGATGAAATGACCTGGCGTGAGCGCGTTTGAGAGCGAACTGTTAACGTATGGACGGTTTTCCTGGCCGATGACGGACCCGCTTTGGAAATGGCAAAGCATTACTGGAAATGGGGTGGGGCAGTCCCCTGAGCGGTGAGGGGATTGCTTCCATTTCCTGTGATGACTTGTGATGTGGTAATCCCGTAACGGTTGGGCAGTTAATTGCTGACACGATTATAGTATAATATCAAAACTACAGGGGATTAAATTTTT
Organism: Chloroflexota bacterium; assembly: GCA_017743695.1. Classification (GTDB taxonomy): domain Bacteria; phylum Chloroflexota; class Anaerolineae; order Anaerolineales; family Villigracilaceae; genus 630D-37. Next base: position 2,984 of record JAGHYK010000144.1, on the reverse strand, counting down.
GCTACAAGGAGGTGATTGCCCGTTTCGCGTAAAGATTTCTACCCATTTGTGCTGTAAAGTTTGCTTTTCAATTCGTTTCGATGAAAGGAGGAAAAAATGAAACGCATCTCTCTGAGTCTGTTGCTGGTGGTGCTCTTCTTGTTGAGTGCCTGTGGCCCAAAACCGACCCCAACCGTTGCTCCGACGACCGCACCAACCACTGCACCGACAACCGTTTCTACGTTGCCATCCCCTACAGAAGTTCCATCTACACCTGCCCCAACTCAGGGGAAAACGCTGGTAATCGGGGTACCCAAAGCGGACATTCGCACGCTGGATCCTCATCGGCAATATGAAATTGCCCCGCCCATGATCATGCGAGCAGTCTATGAGACGCTTGTAACGCTGGGGGACAAAGGGGCCGACATTACCAAAGTGGAACCGTTGCTGGCTGAATCTTGGGAAATTTCAGAGGATGGGAAGATTTACACTTTCCACCTGAGGAAAGGGGTGAAATTCCATAGCGGAAACGAGATGACCGCAGCGGATGTGGTCTTCTCTTACCAGCGATTAGGTAACCTGAAAGATAATCCTGCCTGGCTTTTCAGCGACCATGTGGCTTCAGTGAAGGCCCTGGATGACTACACTGTGCAATTTGAACTGGTAGAGCCAAACGCTGCCTTTCTGGCGATCCTGGTTTCGCCTAACTTTGCCGTTGTAGACTCGAAGGTGGTCAAGGAACATGGCGGTACGGACGCAGCAGATGCTGCCCAGACCGATAAGGCTACGGACTGGCTCGATCAGAATTCCGCCAGTACAGGCCCCTATATTTTGAAAGAATGGAAGCGGGGAGAATCCGTGACCCTTGTTCGCAACGATGCCTACTGGCGCGATCCGGCTCCTTTTGAGCGCATTGTCATTCAGGAATTTCCGGATGATGCCGCTCGCCTGCAGGCTCTCCAGGCAGGTGATATTGATATTGCGCGCGGGTTGGACGTAGATATGATAGAACGTTTCAAGGCCGCTGGAGCCGGCAAGGTAATCGAAGGCAAAACGCTTGACATGGTCTACCTGGCGATGACAACCAGCCCTGATGTTTCGAGGGAGCTGGCTGATAAGCGTGTTCGTCAGGCGATTCAGGCGGCGATTGACTACGATGGCATCATTAACGACCTGCTGCGAGGCAATGCTGTCCAGATGCCTACGATTATCCCCTTGGGGTTGCTTGGCACTGACCCTGCATTGGCTCCCAAACGCGATCTTGAAAAGGCCAGGAGTCTGATGAAAGAAGCAGGCTATGAAAACGGCTTTAAAGTGAAGATGGTGTATCCGGCTGATTACAAGCTGGTCAATACCCTCCTTGCGGAAACCCTTGCTGTCAAGCTACAGGCTGATCTGGCGGAGATCGGCATCACGTTGGAATTGGAACCGCGTGAAACGACCCAGTGGCGCAGTGCTTATCGCGGCGGTGAGCTGGCTATTACAGTCGCTGACTGGACGCCTGACTTTCTCGATCCCCATGGTTGGGCGCCTGCCTTTGGGGTGGAAGGCGCTGCCGCAGCCAAGCGCGTCCATTATAAGAACCCTGAAGCCGGTCGTCTGGCTTTAGAGGCTGCCAGGATTACCGACCCGGCCAGACGCGCTGAATTGTATCTCCAGTTCCAACGCGTGATCCTGGAAGATGCGCCCTTTGTGGGTTTGTTCCAGCCTAAAGTACAAATAGCTACCGGGCCAACAGTTGAGGGTGTGGTGTACAACCCGGTTTATTTCATTGACCTTTACTACGTTACCAAGTAGTATGGTCAGATAAAGATGAGGGAGGGATGAAGAGATTCTTCTCTCTTCTCCATCCCTCATCGCTGGCTGGTTTTCTATAAAACGCCTTAATTTCTCGTCTTCTACTTTGCCCGATGAACTTCACTTTTTATATCCTCCGACGAGTTCTGGTTACCATCCCGGTATTGTGGCTGATCACAGTTTTCGGTTTTGCTCTCACTTTTCTGATCCCCACCGACCCTCTGGCCATGGTACTTTCAGAACGTGCTGCGGCCAATCCGGCGATTGTCCAGGCTTATCGAGAACGGTGGGGGTTGGACGCGCCACCCCTGGAGCGATACTTAACCTATGTATCACGTCTGGTGCGCGGCGATTTGGGCGAATCTATCGCCACCCAGCAGCCTGTACGTGAAGACATCGCCCGTTTTTTCCCTGCAACGGTAGAACTGGCAGTGGCGGCCACTGTGATAGCAGTTGGGATAGGTATCCCGCTGGGTATTCTGGCAGCCGTCTACCATGAGCGTTGGATCGATCATGTTTCACGTCTGCTCTCCCTTCTTGGTGTCTCAGTACCTGTTTTCTGGTTAGGATTGCTTGCGCTTTCATTTCTCTATTATCGCTTGCATCTTCTGCCGGGGCCTGGACGACTCAATCCCCGCATTGAACCGCCTCCCGTCCAGACCGGTTTTCTACTACTGGATTGCATTCTCAGCCGGCGCTGGGATGCATTGGCGGATGCTTTCCATCATCTTGTCCTGCCTGCCCTGGTGCTGGGTGCGTATAGTATGGGGATGATCACCCGTATCATGCGATCCAGTATGCTCGAGGTGCTGCGCCAGGATTACATACGTACCGCTCACGCCAAAGGTCTGGGATTGTGGGGAGTCGTAATGCGCCATGCCTTTCGGAACGCGGCTCTCCCTGTACTGACTGCTATCGGCCTGGCGTTTGGGAACCTGATGGCCGGAGCTGTAATGACGGAGACCGTTTTTGCCTGGCCTGGTATTGGACGCTATGCAGTCGAGTCAGCAGCCAAGGTGGATTTTGCTCCCCTCATGGGAGTCACCATTATTGTTGCCCTGATCTATGTGGCCATTAATCTGATAGTGGATTTGTTGTATGCTGTTTTAGATCCCCGTATTCGTTTGGGATAAACATGAATGCTGAAAGCCCTAATCTTTTATATACGTCCCCTTCAAGGCGCTTTCTTCGGAGATTCTTGCGTCATC
>JAGHYK010000143.1 GCA_017743695.1 Chloroflexota bacterium | reverse complement strand
TTTCATGGCTTTCGGGCGACTCGCTGCGAATTTCTTGAACGCATGATACAGTAACTTGAGATCCACCCCGCCGTCGCGCGCCATTCATGATATAATATACGCATGGTTTCCTCCTTCTTCTCCCATGTTCACCATGCTATCCCTCCCTGGAGTCGGGGATGGTGAGCGTGGTGCGCATTGGGAGCGAGACTCCATCACATCCCCGGTTCACCGGGGATGTGTTTTTTTTGAGGTGCGTATGAGTCGTCCTATCCGTCTTTCTTTGCCCTCCAAAGGGCGATTGGAGGAGGCCACGCTGGAATTCCTGCGGGCCGCGGGGATGCCGGTGGTCAAACTCAACCCACGACAGTACCAGGCCTCCATTCCGACCCTGCCCGATGTGCAGGTGATCTTCCAGCGCGCCGGGGATATTGTGGTCAGTGTGCGTCAGGGCAGCGTGGAATTCGGGATCACCGGGCTGGATGTGATCGAAGAAAAGCGCGGGGAGAACGGCGAGGTGCTTGTGCTGCACGAGGCTCTGGGATTCGGCGCGTGCGCCCTGACCCTGGCCGTCCCGGAGTCCTGGGAGGACGTCCGGGATATGGCCTCGCTGCGGCTCCATTGTCAGCGATTGGGGCGTCCCTTGCGCGTCGCCACAAAGTTTCCCAACCTGACGGAGCGCTTCCTGCAGCAGCACGACATCCCGCATCAACTGATCGCCGCCGAAGGCACGCTGGAAACGGCGCCGGCGATTGGCTATGCCGATGCCATCTCCGACCTGGTCTCCTCCGGGCAGACGCTGCGCGACAATCGCCTGCGGCCGCTGGAAGATGGCGTCATTCAGCCTTCGCAGGCCGCCCTGATCGCCCATCGCCCCTCGCTGCGCACGCGCCCCGAAGTCCTGGAAGTGGCGCGGCGCTTGCTGGAATACATCGAGGCGCACCTGCGCGCCCGTGAGAACCTGCTGGTGACGGCCAATGTCCGCGGCGACGATCCGCAACACATCGCGCAAAAGATGTTTGTCCAGTCGGTCATCGGTGGGCTGCAGGGGCCGACCATCAGCCCGGTCTTCGTGCCTTGCGGCGAAAAGTGGCATTCGGTGACCATCGTCGTGCGCCGCGATCAGCTCACGCAGGCTATCGCCGAGCTGCGCCAGATCGGCGGCAGCGGTATCATTGTCTCGCCGCTCACTTATATCTTTGAAGAAGAGCCGCCGCGCTACCGGGCGATGCTGGCTGCTCTTCAGGAGGCTTGAAATGCACGTGCGTCCCCATCTGGAGCACATTCCCCCCTATCAGCCAATTGAGCCGTTTGAGGTACTGGCAGAACGTCTGGGGCGGGGAGTGGATCAGATTGTGAAGCTGGATGCGAACGAGAATCCCTATGGCCCTTTGCCCGCTGTGCGTCAGGCGCTGGCAACGCTCGCTTTCCCTCACATTTACCCCGATCCCGAAAGCCGCGCCCTGCGGCGTGCCCTGGCTGAATTCACCGGGGTCCCGCCAGAGTTCCTGCTGGCCGGCGCCGGCGCCGATGAACTGATTGACTTGCTGATTCGCGTCCTGCTGGAGCCAGGGGATCGGGTGCTGAACTGCCCGCCAACCTTTGGCATGTATGCGTTCGATGCCAGTTTGCACAACGCGCGCGTGATCAACATCCCGCGGCGCCAGGATTTTTCTCTCGACCTGGAGGCGATTCGGCGCGCGGTGGCAGAATACCAGCCCCGCCTGCTGTTCCTGGCCGCGCCGAACAACCCGGATGGTTCGCTTCCCGATCCTGAAACGCTGGAGGCGCTGTTCGAGCTACCCCTGCTGATCGTGCTCGACGAGGCCTATATTGAATTCAGCGATGACGCGCTGGGCAGGACGCGCACGCGCTTGCAGGAGGTACCGAATCGCCGCAATCTGGTAGTGCTGCGCACGTTCAGCAAGTGGGCCGGACTGGCCGGACTGCGCGTCGGATATGGGGCTTTTCCACAGTGGCTGTTGCCGACGCTCTGGAAGGCCAAGCAACCGTATAATGTCAACGTGGCAGCATCGGTAGCCGCGCAGGTTTCGCTGGAACATGCGCCGGCGCTGCAGCAGGTGGTGAACGCGCTGCGCGCCGAGCGTGAGCGGCTGTACCAGGCGCTGCAACAATTTCCCTCCCTGCGCCCCTATCCTTCGCAGGCGAATTTCATCCTCTGCCGCGTCATCGGCTTTGAGGCGCGCGAACTGCAACGTCGCCTGGCCTGGGAGCATGGGGTGCTGGTACGCTATTTCGATAAGCCCGGCCTGCAGGATTGTATCCGCATCAGCGTCGGGCGACCAGAAGAGAACGAGCGATTGCTCCAGGCGCTCAGGATTCTGTTGGGAGGATAGCCATGCGTGAAGCAGAAGTACATCGAGAGACCCATGAAACACGGGTTTGGGTGCACCTGAACCTGGACGGAAGCGGGAACTTTCAAATCGCCACCGGGCTGGGATTCCTGGATCACTGCCTGAGCCATCTTGCGGTGCATGGTCTGTTCGACCTGGAGCTACAGGCGGAGGGCGACCTGGAGGTGGATGCCCATCATACGGTGGAGGATATCGCCCTGGCGCTGGGGGAGGCGTTCCATCAGGCCCTCGGCGAGCGGCGCGGGATCGCTCGCATCGCCGATTGCTTTGTGCCGATGGATGAGACGCTGGCCCATGTCGCCCTGGATTTTTCCGGCCGCCCCTATGCCATCGTGCAGGTCCGCTGGCATACGCCCTACATCGGGCAGATTCCGGTGACGCTTTTCCCACATTTCTTTCAATCGTTCTCGGTGACGGCGCGCTGCAATCTCCACGCGCGCGTGCTCTATGGGGAAGACGATCACCATCAAGCAGAAGCGCTCTTCAAGGCCTGGGCGCGCGCCCTCGATCAGGCGACGCAGATCGATCCGCGCCGACGCGGCGCCATCCCTTCGACAAAGGGGAAGTTATGAGCGATGAGCCACTGATCCTGATAGATGCCGGCACGGGCAACCTGCATTCGGTGCAGAAGGCACTGGAGACCCTCGGGGCGCGGGTGGTACGCACCCAGGACGCGGAGCAGGTACGACAGGCGCGGCGGATCGTGTTGCCCGGCGTCGGCGCTTTCGGCGCGTTTATCCAGACCCTGCGCAGGCTGGCCCTGGATCAGGCGATGGAGCAGGCGCTTCAGGCCGGGGCGCAGTTCCTGGGGATTTGCCTGGGAATGCAGGTGCTGTTCGAGGAGAGCGAGGAGCTGGGAACGCATCGCGGCCTGGGATGGCTGCGCGGGCGGGTGGTGCGCTTCCCCTCCCTGCCAGGGCTGATCGTGCCCCATACCGGGTGGAACACGTTGCGTTGGGTGCGTCACGATCCTCTGGCGCAGGGCATCCCCTCCGGGGAGTATGTCTATTTCAACCATTCCTTCTACTGCCAGCCAGAGACGGACTCCGATCTGCTGGCGATCACGGAGCACGGCCTGCCGTTTGCCTCTGCCGTGCGCCATGAGACGATCTGGGGGGTGCAGTTCCACCCGGAAAAGAGCCAGAAGGTTGGGTTGAGGCTGTTGCAGAATTTTCTGGAGCAACGCTGATGTTCACGATCTATCCAGCATTGGATTTGCGAACGGGAAAGGTGGTGCGGCTGATGCAGGGCGACCCGCAGCGCCTCACGCTCTACGGGGAGGACCCGGCAGCGGTCGCCCGACGCTGGTTGGAGCAGGGAGCGCGCTGGCTGCACGTGGTCAACCTGGACGGGGCCTTGGGGGAGGCAGATGCGGAGAACAGGCGCGCCTTGCTTCAGGTGCTGCGGGTGACGCAGGAATTTCAGGCGCAGGTGCAATTCGGCGGCGGCCTGCGCTCACTGGAATCAGTGGAAGATGCGCTGGCGATGGGCGTGCATCGGGTGGTGCTGGGCACCATGGCCAGCGAGCAGCCCCAGGCCCTGTTGAAGGCGTTGGAGCGCTTCGGAGCGGAACGCGTTGCGGTGGCGCTGGATGTGCGGGACGGGCAGCTGCGCGTGCGGGGGTGGCAGTCCTCCGCTCCTTATTCCCCTCTCGAACTCATGCGCCATCTCCACGACCAGGGGGTGCGCATCTTCATCTACACGGATACTTCCCGCGATGGCCTGCAATCGGGTCTGGACCTGGAGGGGATGCGACCGTTGATCGGATTGGGGGAGATCATCGCTTCCGGAGGGGTGCGCGGCCTGGAGGATGTGCAGGCGGCGCGGCGATTGGGCTGCCAGGGGGTGATCCTGGGGCGGGCTTTGTATGAGGGGAAGATCGATCTGCGGGAGGCGCTGAATGCTGGCAAAGCGGATTATTCCCTGCCTTGACGTACGCGATGGGCGTGTGGTGAAGGGGGTGAATTTCCTGAACCTGCGCGACGCCGGCGACCCGGTGGAGCAGGCACGCACCTATGACGCCCAGGGAGCCGATGAGCTGGTGATGCTGGATATTTCCGCCACCCCGGAAGGACGGCGCACCACGCTCAACCTGGTGGCGCGCATCGCCGAGGTGGTCTTCATGCCGTTGACGGTGGGGGGCGGCGTGCGTACCGTGGAGGATGTACGGGCACTGTTGCTGGCCGGGGCGGATAAGGTGAGCCTGAATTCCGCGGCCGTGCGCAATCCGCATCTGCTCAGCGAGGCCGCGGCGCGCTTTGGCGCTCAGTGCGTGGTGCTGGCGATTGATGCCCGTCGCAGGTCGGGCGCGCCCGGCTGGGAGGTCTATATCCAGGCCGGCCGGCAGCCGACTGGCCTGGACGTGGTGGAATGGGCGGTGGAGGGCGTGCGTCGCGGCGCAGGCGAGATTTTGCTGACCAGCATGGATGCCGACGGTACGCTCCAGGGCTACGACCTGGAGCTGACGCGCGCCGTGAGTCAGGCGGTGGAGGTGCCGGTGATCGCCTCCGGGGGCGCGGGAGGCGCGGAGCATTTCCTGGAGCTTTTCACCCAAACACCGGCCCAGGCGGCGCTGGCGGCCTCGATCTTCCACGATGGCAAAGTGCGCATCCCACCGCTCAAGGCATTTCTACAGGAACACGGCATCCCGGTTCGCCCGATTCTCTGACGGCAAAGCACCGCTTTCAGAAGATCGGGAAATCCCGGCTCTGTGCCATCCCCGGCATTCATGGTTGCCCGGAGCCGCTCCTCGCTCCGGGCGTGGCAGCCGTGCGCATTCCCGACCCGCCTGAGGCGTGTTTGCTGCTCCTCAGGCGAAAGAGCCGCCTGTCACTTAAGACCCAGCTCGTGCCGCGCGATCACCAGGCGTTGAATCTCGCTGGTGCCCTCATAAATTTCAGTGATCTTGGCATCGCGGAAATAGCGTTCAATGGGCAACTCTTTGCTATATCCCATCCCGCCGTGAATTTGCACGGCCGCGTGGGCGCAGAACATCGCCGTTTCGGAAGCGAAGAGCTTGGCCATCGAAGCCTCCAGCGTAAACCGCTCGCCGCTGATCTTGGCGCGCTCCTTGGCCAGCGCGGCGTTATACGTCAGCAGCCGGGCGGCCTCGATGCGCGTCTTCATATCGGCGATCTTGAACCCGATCCCCTGAAATGCGCCGATGGGTTGCCCGAATGCCTCGCGCTCGCGTGCATACTTCACCGAAGCCTCGTAGGCGGCTTCCGCGATCCCCAGCGCCTGCGCCGCAATCCCGATCCGCCCGGCATCCAGAATCGTCATCGCGATCTTGAACCCTTCCCCCTCCTCGCCCAGGCGATTCGCCACCGGCACACGGCAATTCTCAAAGAGAATCTCGCTCGTATCGGAAGCCCGAATCCCCAGCTTGGGCTCCTTCTTGCCGCGGATCAAACCGGGCGTCTTCCCGTCCACGATAAACGCCGTGATCCCCTTGTGCTTTTTCGTGGGGTCGGTCATGGCAAAGACGACGAAATAATCGGCCACCGGGCCACTGGTAATCCAGGACTTGCGACCATTGAGCACATAAAAATCCCCCTCGCGGGTCGCGCGCGTGCGCATATTCCCCGCATCGGAGCCGGACATCGGCTCGGTCAAAGCGTATGCGCCGATTGCCTTTCCGGAAGCCACTGCGCGCAGGTAGGTCTGCTTCTGCTCTTCCGTGCCGAACTTGAGCAACCCGTAGCAAAAAAGCGAGTTGTTCACTGACATAATCGTCCCATGTGCTGCATCCACCTTGCAAATTTCCTCCAGGGCCAGCACATAGGAGAGCGTATCCAGCCCGGCGCCGCCGTACTCTTCCGGCACCTCGATCCCCATAAACCCCATCTCCCCCATCTTGCGGATCGTCTCATAGGGGAACTTACCGCTTTCATCATGCTCGGCGGCAATGGGAGCGATCTCCTTTTGCGCAAACTCCCGCGCCGCATCGCGGATCATCCGATGCTCTTCGCTGAATGGAAACAACTCAATGCCCATGATTCAATGCCCTCCGCATGGAATATAGTAGCAAACCTGCGTTTGTCTTTCGCCTGTGATTATACGCCAAATCGGGCTTGAAGAT
>JAGHYK010000142.1 GCA_017743695.1 Chloroflexota bacterium | reverse complement strand
CAAGGATGGGGGAGGGTAGAGGAGTTCAAATTTCCTGAAGGAAAGATACACTACCCGCTATAGACGGTAGACGATGGACGGTAATGGACTGCGGGCTGCGGTCGGCAGACAAACTGCGCAGGAGCTTTCCAGCCCGTCGAGGGGCGAGCCGTCAACGAAGGAGGGAACGAGTACAGGCCGCGGACGGCAGACCGCGGAATGGACGATAGACGGTGGACGGTAGACCGTAAACGGTGGGGAGGGTGGGCTTTCCAGCCCGTCCGTCGCGAACTGTCTGTGAATTTTGCGCAGCTACGATAAATGCCAGAAGAGAACCAGCCCGGCGAGCAGGGTCAGAAAAGTGAGCGCCATCAATCCCAGCCCAACCCGCGCGAAATCACCAAAGCGGTAGTTGCCGGGGTTCATCATAATCAGGTTGACCGGATGCGAGGTGGGCGTCAGGAAGGAGGCAGAACAACCGATGGCAGCCGCCAGGGCAATGGGCTGTGGCGCCAGGCCGAGGTGGAGGGCAGCGCTGATGGCAATCGGGCCGATCACAAAGGCAGTGGTCTGGCTTCCCATGAACTGCGTGAGCGCGGCAGAAAGCAGAAAGACAGCTCCGGCCAGCTCCAGCGACCCGCTCCCTGTCAGCAGACGGACAACGCTTTGTGCGGCCAGGGCTGCCAGCCCGGTGTTGACCATTGCCCGACTGGCGGCGGACATGCCAGCAATGAAGAAGAGCACCTGCCATTCGATGGCGCGATAGGCTTCCTGCACGGGCAGCAGGTTCAGCAGTAACGCCAGGCTGGCGGCGCTCAGAATGGCCAGGTAAGCAGGCATCCCCATCACCGAAGCGGCGACCGCGCCCAGCAGCAACAGGAGGCTGAACAGGGCGCGTTTGCGAGGCACGAGCGGCACAGGTGCTTCCACTTCGAGCAAGATGATCTCCGGGTTGGCACGCAGATCACGCAGGCGAGAAGATGGCCCGATCATCAGCAGAGAATCCCCTGCTTCGAGCGGCAGCGTGCCTACATCGGTACGGTAACTTCGCCCGCGGCGCATCAGGGCTATTGCTGTGAAACCATATGCGCGGCGGAAATTGAGCGCTTTGAGGGTTTTGCCTTCGTAACTGGAGTGCGGGGCCAGCACTACTTCAACCGGGGAAACGTTGAAGCGGCTCAGGCTCACGTTCTCTTTTTCGCGCCCGATTTCAATGCCCCATTGGGAGAGTCGCTGAACGCGTTGCTCGTTCCCCACCAGAAGCAGCATGTCACCGGGTTGTATGACCTCAGCCGCCGACGGGTTGAAAATGGCCTGTCGTTTGCGCCAGATGGCCACCACTACAATCCCAAGCAGTTCGCCGATCCGACTCTGTTGCAGGCTCTGCCCGACCAGCGGTGAATGGGCAGCCACGCGCCCCAACCACAACCGTTCGCCCAGGGCATAGAGCCTCTCAAGCTCGGCGCTGCTGCGACGAGCGAGCATTTGCTCTGGGCCGGGCTGACGGCTGGGCAGCAGATGGCGCCCCAAAATTGCCAGATAAAGGATACCCACCAGCGCAATCAGGCCGCCCACCGGGAAGAAGGAGCGGAAATCCAGCCCGGCCTGAGGCGGAGAGGCGTTGATGAGTAGATTGCTCAAGATGATATTGGCGGTCGTGAAATACGTGGCCATGCCGCCCAGGGCAGTGCCAAATGCAATCGGGATCAGCAATTTGCTGGGCGGCAGCCTGGTGCGACGGGAAACTTGCATGGCGCCCGGCAGGAGCAATGCCCCCACGGCAACATTGTTCATAAGCAAAGAGAGCAGCGCCGCGCTACCGGCAAAGAGAAAGATCAGCCGGCCTTCTGTGCCACCCCCCAGCCGCATCATCTGCTGACTCATCCATTGCATCATGCCGTTCGCTGTCAGGGCCTGGGTGAGGATAAACAGCCCGATCAGGGTGATGATGACCGGCTGGCTGAAGCCTGCAATGGCGAAAATGGCATCGGCAGGCGTTTGTGGCTTGCCCAGGATACCCCATCCGAAAAATTGCGCCAGTCCCAGCGCCGCCATCATCAGGAGTGCAGCGACATCCATTCGCCACCTGCCCAGCATCACCAGGGTCAGCGGCAGGAAGATGATCAGAAGTGTGATCCACATCGAGAGGGTCATGGTTGAACGGGTTTTTACTCCTTATTCGAGGTGCGCCTTGAGCTGCTCTGCCGCGGCGCGCGTCATGCCGGGCACCGATGCCAGTTCCTCGATGGAAGCCTGTCGGATGGCCTCGATGGAGCCGAAATGGCGCAAGAGGGCCTTGCGACGGGTCGGGCCGATGCCGGGGATTGCCTCGAGCTGCGAAGCCATCCCTAACTTTTTCCGCCGTTGACGGTGCGCGGTGAGGCCAAAACGATGTGCTTCGTCGCGCACGCGCTGCAGGAGATAGAGCGCCGGCGAGGTGCGCGGCAGGAGCAGGCTCTCCGTCCGCTCCGGGAAGAAGATCTCTTCTTGCTGTTTGGCAAGGGCGATCAGTGGAATTTGCCCATACAGGCTGAATTCCTGTAACACTTTGACCGCCCGCGCCAGTTGCCCCTTTCCCCCATCAATCACGATCAGGTCGGGCAGGATGGCGAAGGCGCGATCCACCTTTTCCCCCGGCTGGGCCGCGGTCTCCTGGGAAACCTGCCAGCGACGGAAGCGTCGGCGGAGCATCTCCTCCATGGAGGCAAAATCATCCGGCATCCCCCGCACGCTTTCGATGTTGAATCGCCGGTAGAGCGATTTGTTTGGTACTCCCTGCTCGAAAACAACCATTGCCCCCACGATGGCCATCCCTTGCGTGTTGGATATATCATAACATTCAATACGGTTCGGAGGATGCGGCAGCGAAAGCGCCTGCTGTAATTCCGTCAGCGCTTCTTCCTGACGATGCGTATCCGCCTGCCAGCGTGCTTTCAAGATGTTCAGGGTTTCCTGGGCATTCTCCAGTGCCATCTTGAGCAATTCATGCGCCTGTCCCTGGCGGGGTACTACGATCTCGACCTTCTCGCCGCCGCGGCGCGTTCGTAGCCATTGGGAGATGATCTGCGCCTCTTCGATTTCCTGGGGAAGCATCAACTGTTCCGGGATGTTTGGCACTTCCGCATAGAATTGCTTCAGGAACTGGGCCAGGATTTCAGCATCTTCGCTTTCGGCGGTGTTTTCAAGCACGAAGTACTCCCGTCCTATCAGCTTGCCGCCGCGAATGAAGAACACCTGCACGCAGGCCTCCCCATCACTGCGGGCCATGGCCAGGATGTCAGAATCGGCCATATCCTGCCCAAACGTGATCTTCTGCTTTTCGATAACCGCCTGGAGGGCCTGAATCTGGTCTCGCAGGCGGGCGGCCTTCTCAAAGCGCAGGGCTTCCGCGGCTTGCTCCATTTCTTTTTGCAGGCGCTCGATGATTTCTTCTCCGCGCCCGTTCAGGAAATTCATCAAATCGGCGATCATCTGCCGATAGCCCGCCTGGTCAATGGCGCCGATGCAGGGGCCGGCGCATAGCTTGATGTCATAATACAGACAGGGACGCGCATCCTGGCCGGTGATCGGGCGATCACAGGTCAGGTAGGGGAAGATGCGGCGCAGCACGTCTAAAGTCTGGTGCACCGCCCAGGCCGAAGCATAAGGCCCGAAGTAGCGTGAGCCGTCGTTGACCAGTTGCCGCGTGACCGTGACTTTCGGGAACGGATCCGCCCAGTGCACTTTGATATACGGATAGCGTTTGTCGTCCTTGAGGCGCACGTTGTATTTTGGCCGATGCTTTTTGATCAGGTTCATCTCCAGCAGCAGCGCCTCAAGCTCGGTTTCGACCACGATCCATTCAATATCCGCAATTTCGCGCACCATGCGCCGCGTCTTCGGGGTCTGGCCGCTTTCGTGAAAGTATGAGCGGACGCGCTGGCGCAGGTTGATCGCTTTCCCCACGTAGATGATCTCCCCGGCTGCGTTCTTCATCAGGTAACAGCCGGGGCGGGTTGGAAGGTTCGCAAGCAGGGTTTGCAGATGTTCGGAAGCCGACATCACAGCCGATCCGCTAAGGGTTGCGTGGGAGGCTCTTTTTGTATTTTTCGTCGGGTGCGTGCGTAGCTTAATGCCAGATCATAGAGGGAGGGCGGAGAGAAAAGGCGGGCGCGCACCTGCCCCTGCGTCAGTGCTTCTCGCAGGGAGATAGCGCCTTCGCCGGGGAACTGGGTGCAGGTCTGGCCAATGGCCTCGAGCACGTGGGCGTCACTGTTGCCGCAGCAGGCCAGCCCGTAGTGAGCCGCCAGCCTCACCCCATGGCGATTCTCGCCCCAGGCATCTATCACCTCGATCCCGACCAGCACGGCGCGCCCTTCGGGGTGATTCAATGCTTCCCGCAGCGCCGGCCAGCGGTGCGATCCCCAAAAGCGCATCGGGTGGGGCAAAATTGCCAGTCCACCCTGTTCCCCGATCCTTGCCAGCGTTTCCAGCAGGGGACGGCCTGCCGGGATTGGACGCTGGATAAAATATGCAAGCAAATGCCCGTCTGCCGTCGTGATCTCCATGCCGGGGATGGCCTGTATGTGGAAGCGCGGTGCTCGCTCGACGCATTCCAGCGAGCCACGCAGCACGTCGTGATCGGTGATGGCGATCACGTTTACGTGTTCCAGTTGCGCCACATGGCGCAAAATCTGGGAAATGCTGTGCAGGCCATCCAGGCTGTAGTTGCTGTGGATGTGAAGATCGGCGTATCCCATAGACGCTCACAGGCACTCGAAGGATGTTTTGCTGTGGATTTCGGAGGCAGCAGCGATGATGTTACCACAAATGATCCCCGCTGGCATGAAACTTTAACACACGTTTTCAAACGACAGGCCAGCCGGTGCGATCAGATAATCGGGACTGCCTGTTCCAGAAGCTGTTCCCAGGAAGGAGAGAGGCGATGCGTGGCAATTTCATAGGGCGTGACGCCACGCGCCTGGATCGGCGCCAGGACGTGGGCGGCCGCGATCTCCAGGATCTCAAAACGCTGACGCTCGGTATAACATGCCCAATCGGACGAAATGACGAACAGGTCAATCTGGCTGCCTTCCTGGGCTATGCCGCCTGCCTGCGGACCGCAAAGGAGAATCCGTTCGCAGCGGATGCCCAGCTTCTCCAGTTCAGCCCGAAAGCGATGAACGGCTATCATAAGTGCTGACTTCATGGCCTGTCTCCAGATGTCAATGCGTTTTCAATCTGCTCCACCATGCTCTTCGCGGTGAAATAGTTTTGGGGTTCGCGATCGTGCTCAGAAAGGGAGGACATGGGTGGCTCTCCTTATGGCGGTTATTCGTACACCTCGCGTCGGTGACCCACTTTCAGGATGATCAGTTTACTGGTTGATCGATCCATCTGATAGATGATGCGATAATCGCCGACGCGATATTTAAAACAGCCGTGCCACTCGTCACCTTGCAGCGATTGATGTCGAATCAATTCGGCGTTTTTGCCTATCCATTCGATCCGATTCAAAAGGCGTGTTTGAATGCTCGTATCCAGCCGCAAAATGTCACCTTGCGCTTCCGGTGTGAGGATGACCGTGAAAGGTCTCATCGTCCGATTTGCTCACGAAAGGATTGGAGGTCTATTCCTTCCCCCGCGCGCGCCTGTGCAATGGAACGCCGTAATGATTCAGCGAACTCGGGACGTAGAACAGCCTTGTCCTCGTCATCTATCTCGGTCAATGCATCCAGCAGTTGCTCCAGCCACACCTGAAGCCGGCGGTCTATGGTACGTTCAATGAGTTGCTCGAGTTGCTCTGTCGAGAGGTCTTTCAAAGCTACGCTCATTTTTGCTCCCTTGTGTTTGAATCTGCCTGTTACGCTTCTCTGCAGTGGCCTACCCGCTTGCGGTCTGCGCGGATCTGAATAAATTCCTCCAGGCCATCGAACCCGCCATGGCGCGCCGTAGTCTCTAATTGCCGATAGAGCTTTTCTGAGACAGTTAGCGTCTGATACATCGTAACCTCCACAAGCATTGTAGTCTGCTTGTTGGATCAGGTCAAGAAGGGTAGAGAGTATGGATACTGTATCGTTCGTTCAGGAAATTCGCAGCGAGTCGCCCGAAAGCCATAAAAACCGCCTTCTGTCATTGCGAGCGAAGCGAAGCAATCTCCTGGCCGGTAATAGCTTTGGAGTTCGCGTTCGTGGTTGGAAAGGGAGGACACAGGTGCGCTCCTTTATGACAAATGACGAAAGCACGAGCGACAGCCATCAAAGCCAGGGTTGCTGATCGGCTGTTCAGGCATATGCAAAGACATCCAGCCGCACCGACTTGACAGGTTTGCCCTGTCCGCGTACCAGTTTTCGTACCGCTTCTGCCGTCTCGCGGCTAAAAATGATCTCTCCACAACGACGGCAGACAAGGGCGGGGATGTTTTCCACCAGTACCAACTGCCCATCAATGCGAAACACTTCATTGACCCGTTCCGCTCGTGCTTGCGTTGAACCGCAAACGTGACATTTGAACAT
>JAGHYK010000141.1 GCA_017743695.1 Chloroflexota bacterium | reverse complement strand
AAATTTTCTACCGTGGTAGGAAATTTTCTACCATTACCACTATCATTCCCAACCCCGGCCGTAATGGTAGAACCTCTTCTACCATTACGGCCCACCGCCTGCGGTCTACCGTCCACGGTCTACCGTCTACCGTCCAATCAGGAGCGCCTATGCTCGCTTCCGTCAAAAATCTTTTTCTCCAGGCCATTGGCACCCACGAGGGCGGCCGCCTGACGGCACATCAACGCCGCTTTGCCGTGCTGGGCTTAATCCCCATCCTGATCTGGGTCTTCGTCTTTGTGCTTTTCCCCATCTTTTGGGTGGTGCTGATGAGCCTCTTTTCCTACACGCCGATTCGCGAGGGCGGCTGGTTCCTGGGGCTTGGCGGCAACAACCCCTTTGTGGGGCTGGGGAATTACATCGAACTGTTTACCGGCATGACCAAGTCGGCGCGCATCTTCCGCCAGTCCATTGGCAACACCTTCCTGTTCTCTTTGCTGGCGGTTCCCCTTTCCGTCTTCACCGCCCTGCCGATGGCTGTGGTGCTGGAAAGCGTCCATCAGCGGGTGAAGTCTTTCTTCCGCTTCGTGTACTTCCTGCCCGTGATCACCGGCAGCGTCGCCGTGACCATTATCTGGCAATACGTCTACGCGCCGAACTGGGGCTTGCTCAGCCAGTTGTTCAAATTTTTGGGATTGACGCCGCCGCGCTCCTGGCTTTCGGACCCCACCCAGGTCTATTTTGGCATTCCGCTGGCGATGATCGCCGTCACCATTGTCTATGTTTGGGTGACCTTCGGCTACAACACGCTGCTGTTCATCGCCGCTTTACAGGGCGTTCCGACCATTTTCCGCGAGGCGGCGCGCATTGATGGCGCCAACGCCTGGCAGGAATTCTGGCTCATCATCATGCCCCTGCTGCGCCGCACCATTCTGCTTGCCTCGGTGCTGACGGTCATCTCCACCCTGCAGCAATTCGTCCTCTTCCAGTTACTCACCCGCGGCGGCCCGGCTTATCAGACCCAAACCATCCTGCTCAGCGTCTACCAGAACGCCTTCGTCTATGCAGAAAACATGGGAATGGCAGCCGCCATGTCCATCTTCCTGTTCCTGATCTTGTTCGTCCTCACCGTCATTCAGTTCCGTCTCCTGCGCACCGAATGGGAGTATTAATAGCCGCCATGGCTACCGTCCATCTACCGTCTACGGTCTATCGTCTACCGTCCGTCATCCAGTAAGGAGCGCCCATGCTCAAGCGCCTGAATCCCTTCGTTCTACTCTCCCGCAGCGCCGCGTACATTGTTCTCATCGCCGGCCTGACTTTTACGCTGCTCCCATTCATCTACGTCATGCTGGCTTCCTTCAAGACGAACGCCGAACTGATGCGCGTGCCGCCGACCTTCATCCCGGAAACGCCGACCCTGGATAACTACACCACCGTTCTCACCGACCCGGATATTTCCCTCACCCGCATTTTTTACAACAGCGGCATTGTGGCCATCGCACGCACATTTCTCACATTGCTTATCAGTTCGTTCGCTGGCTATATCTTCGCCCGTTACCACTTTACCGGCAAAAACCTGTTCTTCGGCATGATCCTGGCGCAGTTGATGATCCCCTTCCAGGTGGTGATGATTCCCATCTACCTGCTCACAGTGAAAATGAGGCTGATTGATACCCTGTGGGCGCTGGTGATCCCCATGCTGATTGACGCCTACGGCATCTTCGTTGCCAAGCAGTTCGTGGAAAGTTTGCCCGGCGAAGTGATGGAAGCCGCCCGCATAGACGGCGCCAGTGAATTCGGCATCTACTGGCGCATTGTCCTGCCACAACTGGGGCCGGCGCTGGCCTCGCTGGGCATCGTCACCTTCATGAACTCCTGGAACGACTACCTCTGGCCGCTCATCGTTATCACCTCGCCCGAAAAGCGCACCATCCCCCTGCTGCTGGTCTGGTATTCCACCCAGCACGGCGCCAACCAGGGGCGAGTGCTGGCAGCCTCCATCATTACCCTCATCCCCATCTTCATCGTCTATTTCCTGGCGCAGCGCTGGATTGTCGAACAGGCCACGCAAAGCGCCTTCAAGTAACGCGGAGTTGCGAACCGGTCTCGTCATTGGTTCGATACGTTTTGATTTTCCATGAAAGGAGAAGAGAGTATGAAAGCCAAAACCTTCCTCACCCTGGGTTTGCTGGTCCTCCTGCTGACGGCCTGCGCCACGCCGACCCCCGCGCCGACGGCCACGCCGCTTCCGCCCACCGCAACCCCCGTCCCGCCCACCGAAACCCCCGCGCCCAGCGCTACCCCCACAGAGACCCCTCAACCGGTCGGCGGCGGCCCGGTGACCAGCGCCTCCATCACGAACTTCAAGGTCGAGCAGCAGGGCAGCGCCATCGTGATCTCGTTCGATTTCAGCGGCCACACCACTGACTACAATGCCTTCCACATCTTCGTGGATAGCGATAATTCCGCCGCCACCGGCTACAAAGTGGGAGGCATCGGCGCCGAGTTCATGCTGGAAAACGCCGGTTTGTTCTCCTACGGCGGCGACGGCGACTCCTGGGCCTGGAATCAGGTTTCGCCGGCGGATGTGGGCTTCAATCCTGCCGAGCCGACCGTCTCCTGGACCGTCGAGCGCGCCGCGCTGAAACTGGATAAAGCCACCGCGGCTGCTTTCGTCGCCCAACTGGTCAACACCAACTGGGATGCCGTTGCCACCACGCCCAAACTTGCCGTCGAGTTCAAGTAACCCCTGCCGCCCGGTTCGCAACTCCTCTTCTGGCCGCGGCCTCTTACCTGTGACCACTTCTCACGGTTTGCTAACCATTGTTCACTGACATGCTTCGCCTCTTCATTCTCTTCCTGATCCTCGCTTCTCTTACCGCCTGCCAGCCTTCGCCCGCGGGTGGCAGCGATGCGCCCGTTGAAACCGATCCGTCCCCCACACCTGTCCCAACGGTGACAGTTTTCCCCACAACCATCCCAACAGTGTCGGTTTCCCCCTCACCCAGCCCTACTCCTGGCGCGGATGCGGGTGGGGTCCCTGTCGCCAATACTTTCGAGCAGAGCGTGAAGAACGGGAGCCTGATCCTGACTGCCCGCCTTCAGGAGGGTCTCTTCAGCCTTGATCTTACCTTCCCTGGCCCGGCTTCTTCCTACAACGCCTTTCAGGTGCTGCTGGATGTTGACCGCGATGCGCGCACCGGTTATCGCAGCGGCATCCTCGGCGCCGATCTCCTGCTGGAAAATGCCAACCTGTTCACTTACACCGGCAAGGGCAGCGAGTGGCGCTGGATGGATGTCACCCCGCTGGAACTCGAATACCGGCAGGAAGGGAATCGTACGCTTTGGGAGATTCCGCTCTCCATCTGGCTCTTTACCTGCCGAGCCGCCAGCGGTAAAGATTGCACTGAAATGCTTGCCTTTGCCCAACTGGCTGATCGCAACTGGAATCTTGTCGCCCAGGTGCCGGCGATGACACTCCGTTTTCCTTCCCCATGAAACCATCCTACGAGGTGTACCCATGCGCCCTTCGACCCATGTTCAACGATTGCTTTCCCTGCTCCTGACAGCCCTCTTCCTGCTGAGCGCCTGCCAGCCGCAGCCCTCCGCCCCGGCAACGGCGACCTCTGCCCCGGCTGCGGAGACGCCCTCTGGCCCCACTGGGGCTGCGACGCCCATCACCGCCACCCTCCAGCACCTGACCTACACCCCGCTCCCCGGCGACGTGGTCAACCCGGAGCGCGGCTTCCGCTACTCCTTCGACGATTTCGCCCCCTCCGACTTCGGCGTCTATCGCAACCTGGGCACGTCGCTGGTCTATTCCGATATTGACCTGCGCGACTTCCGCGACCGCGACATCTCGCAGGAAAAACTGGACCAGATTCAGGCCGCCTTCGATGCGGTCCGCCAGGGTGGGATGAAGGTCATCCTGCGCGTCAAGTACAACGATGGCCCCTGGCCGAACTCCGAACCGGATGCCTCGCTGGAGCAAATCCTGCGCCACATCGAGCAGCTCAAACCGCTCTTCCAGAAGAACGCCGATGTCATCGCCTGGGTGCACGCGGGTTTCATCGGCGCCTGGGGCGAATGGCACACCTCCACCCACAAACTGGATAAAGACCCCGCCGCCAAGCAGGCCGTCATCAACGCCCTGGCGCAGGCCCTCCCGCCCGACCGCTTCATCCAGTTGCGCTATCCCTTCGACCTGATGAGTCTCTTCCCGCAGCCGCTCAGCGCAGAGCAGGCCTTCAGCGGCACGCTGCAGGCGCGCCTGGGCTTCCATAACGACTGCTTCCTCTCCTCCGATACCGATGTCGGCACCTACGACCGCGGCGGCGTCAACGAACGTCCGCAGGCGACCGCCTACCTCTCGCAGGTCACGCAATTCGCCCCGGCCGGCGGCGAAACCTGCCAGGTCTACGAACCGCTTCAGAGTTGTGAAGCCGCCATCCGTGAAATGGAGACGCTACACTGGACGGATTTGAACATCAGTTATCACAAGCAGGTCATCAAGAACTGGCAGAAGGCCGGCTGCTTCGAGGAAATCCAGAAGCGTTTGGGCTATCGCCTCGTGCTGCAGGAGGCCGCGTTCCCCAGCGCGGCGCAGATCGGCACCTCGCTCACGCTCACGGTCAAACTGCGCAACGAGGGCTTCGCCTCGCCGCTCAACCCGCGCCCCTTCTACGCCGTCCTGGATGGCCCGGCCACCTTCACCCTCCCGCTCGAAGGCATAGACCCGCGCCGCTGGCTGCCCGGTGAGCATGTCATCAGCACATCGCTTGCACTCCCCGCCGATGCCCCCGAAGGCGAATATCGCCTGGCGCTCTGGCTGCCCGACCCGGCCGAAAGCCTGAAGAACGACCCGCGCTACGCCATCCGCTTCGCCAACGAAGGCGTTTGGGAGGAAGCCAAAGGCTGGAACGTGCTGGGGACGATGACCCTGACCCGGGCCGCGGTGCAGACCTCCGAAGCCGCGCCGCAGCCCCCGGCTTCCGCTGCCCAACCCACGGCGACCGTCGCCTCCATCCCCCCGACTGCGGCGGCAACCGCCACCCCCGGCTCCGCTGCCAGCCCGATGCGCCCGGCCGCCAACGGCCTGGACATGGTTGCCATCCCCCTGAGCACGCCCCCCACCCTGGATGGCGACCTGAGCGACTGGCCCTCCTTCCCCTGCTACACGCTGGATAAACCCGAGCAAATCGGCTATGGCGACCCGGCCTCCTGGGGCGGCCCGGACGACCTGAGCGGTTCCTTCTGCTGGGGCTGGGATGAGAGCGCCCTCTACCTGGCTTTCGAGGTGCGCGATGACGTGCTGCGCGGCCTGAAAGGCGCCAATCTCTGGGAAAACGACTACGTCGAGGTCTGGCTGGACGTGAACCTGGCCGGCGACTTCGATGAGACCAAAAACAACGGCGATGACTTTCAGTTCGGCTTCATGCCCGGTGACTTTGGCGAAGTTGCCCCGAAGGTAGCCGTCTTCGTGCCGCCCATCTCCTCGGCCCGCATCAAATCCATTGAAAGCGCCTTTGCCCGCACTGCGAACGGCTACCGCGGCGAAGTCAAAATCCCCTTCACCGTCTTTGGCGATGCGCTCGATCTCTCCCAGGGCGTCTTTGGCGCTGCCCTCGCCTTCTCCGACAACGACTCTGACAAACCCGCCCAGGAGATGATGATCTCCACTGCCCCGGGCTCCATCTCCCAGTGGGGCAATCCCACGCTGTGGAACAATTTGAAACTCGGAAAATAACTTTTTGAAGGAGTAAACCATGAAAAAGACCATCTTCCTCGTCATTGCTCTTGCGCTGCTCCTGGCGCTTCAACCGTTGCAGAATGTTCCCGCCCAGAGCGTTCAGAAAATGGCTATCCCTTCTTACTTCTACCCCGGCGCGTACTGGACGCAACTGATCAACGGCGCTCCTACGGTTGGGCTGGCCATCATCAACCCGGCCAGCGGCCCCGGCAAAAAGGCAGATAGCAATTACCTGAACACCGTCCGACAGGCTCAAGCGCGCGGCATCACGGTGTTGGGATATGTGTACACCAAATACGGGTCACGCCGTGCCTCCGCGGTTCAGGCAGACATTGATAAGTACTATTCCTGGTATGGGGTGGATGGCATCTTCTTTGACGAAGCCAGCACCGACTGCGCGAAACTTTCGTACTACCAGGGCCTGTATAACTACGTCAAAGCCAAAGGCGGCCAGGCAAAAGTGGTGCTCAATCCGGGCATCAACACCGGCGAGTGTTACGTCAACGCCAGCGACATCCTCGTCAACTTTGAAGATAACTTCGCCGCCTATACCACCTGGTCGCCGAGCGGCTGGGAATACAACTACCCTGCGGAGCGCTTCTGGCACCTGGTGCTGGGAGCAAGTGAAGCCGACATGACCCAGGCCATTGCCTGGTCGAAGCAGCGACATGCCGGCTGGGTGTATGTGACCAACGACAACCTGCCCAATCCCTGGGATACCTTGCCTTCCGATCCCTACTGGAGCAACGAACTGAACGCCATCAATCAGCCGTGA
>JAGHYK010000013.1 GCA_017743695.1 Chloroflexota bacterium | reverse complement strand
ACCGTCAACGAATCGGGGAACGAATCAACGAATGGAGACCGCGGACCGCAGACGGCAGACCGCCGCAGGACGGGCTTTCCGGCCTGTCGGACGACCCGGAGGCCATCCCACGCAGAAAGGCCTTTTCCGGGGGCCTTTCAGAAGCGGAGAACTGCAAGGATTTGTGGTGAGAAACGCACAGAGAGGCGCAGAAGCAGAGGGGATCAGCGATCAGGTCGCCAGGGAACTTGCGGCGGGATGTCTGGCGGACGAATCCAGCTCAGCCAGCCCTGAGGAATATGGAGTGGACGCTCCAGCTTCTCAAAGCGAATCGTCAACAGGCTAACCGCCAGGCCCAGGATGCCGATCCACTGCCGAAGGGTCAGCATCTCATGCAACCAGAATTTTCCAAACGCAATCGTCACCAGCACCTCCGCCAGGCCGAAAAGGGCAGCCTGCACACCTCCCAGGTGCTTCACCCCCAAAAACAGCGAAAGGCGGGAAAGGAACGTCACTGCCGTCAACCCTAACAGGGGAGGCCAGGCCGCTCCTGCAGGAGGCAAAGAGCGATCCAGGGCAAAATAGGCGATCACCACGACCAGGCTCATCGAGAGCAGGGTGTAAAAAGTGACGGTCGGCGCCGGCGCTTCATACAAAACACGTTGATTGATGGGAAGATGAAGCGCATATAGCAGCGCCGCTCCCAGCATGAGCAAAATCCCCTCCCAGTCCGGCGTTTGGGTCGGGGTATAGGTGAGCCAGGCGATGGAAAGAAAAGCCAGCATCATCCGTGCCAGCGTCAGCCTGCTTGGTGACTGGCCATCAAAGAACATCCATACCATCACGAAG
Source organism: Chloroflexota bacterium (assembly GCA_017743695.1). Lineage (GTDB taxonomy): Bacteria > Chloroflexota > Anaerolineae > Anaerolineales > Villigracilaceae > 630D-37. Next base: position 25,485 of record JAGHYK010000013.1, on the reverse strand, counting down.
AACGGATACAGGGAGTAGATTAATTGCCCCAGGCTGGCGCTCAGATGGCGCAGCGCAAGGTAATACAGAAGCGATCCCAACCCATTCAGCAAACCTGCCAGGAAACAGGCGAGCATTCCTACGGAGAAGATATAGAAGAGCCGCCGATTGGAAAGGAGCAGAAGCAAAAAGAGAAAAAGGGTGGCCAACACCGTGCGCAGCATGACCACCAGAAACGGGGAAAAGCCTTCCAGAATCGCCCAGCGGCCAAATACGGGCGCCAATCCCAGAAAAAATGCGGAAAAGGTGGCTGCGGCGATCCCCTTATAGCGATGCATGGAACTATTCCAGCAATTCTTTCACCTCAAGCGCCAGTTCATCGCTGAGAAAATCACCCTTTTGCATCAGCCCCTGAATCTGGCCGCGCAATCTCTGCTTTTCCTCTGGCGTCAGTTCTTTGGCGGTGACGACGATCACCGGGATTCGGGATGTTTCCGGATGCGTTTTGAGATGCTCCAGCACCGAAAATCCGTCCATCTCCGGCATCATCAGATCCAGGATGATCAGATCGGGAAGCTCGCGATAGATCAACTGGAGCGCTTCCTGGCCGTTGGAGGCTTCAAAGAGGGTGAAATTCCCCTGCGATTGCAGCACCCGTCGAATCAGGCGCCGTGCATCCTCATGGTCATCCACAATGACGACGCGCGGGAAGCGTTGCGGCACCACCTGGTTGAGCGCAGCCAGCAACCCTTCCTGAGGTGGGGCAGCGGCTGCCTGTTGCGCAGGGAGCGCCACATCGTGCACCCATTCATCCCCCAGCACCTCCTCTTCCGTCGGCATGGTATGGCCGGTGCAATTCACCACGACCGTATCCGTGGGGCGCACAATCCCCTGACGCACCATTTTGAAAAGCCCGGCAAACGCAGTCGCAGCCGCCGGTTCTGCAGAAATCCCCTCCATTTTTGCCAGGACATGCATGGCGCGGAACGCCTCCGCATCGCTGACGCTCTCAAAAAGGCCCCCATGTTCCAGCATATAAGCGCGCAGCAGGGTATAGGTGCGGCCGGGGTTGCCCGTAGCCAGCGTCTCAATATGCGTACGCGGCGAGGTGACCGGTGCGGCGACCTCGGCGTTCTTTTTCCAGGCTTCCACCATCGGCGCGCAGCCAGCGGCCTGGATCGCAGCGATGGACGGCATTCGGTCAATTAAACCCATCTGATAAAGCTCTCGGAAGGCCTTGGCGATCCCTAACGGCCCCATTCCACCGCTGACAGCCTGGATATACCAGTCCGGCGCCCGCCAGGGCAAGACGTTGCTGGAACGCCCTGCCTCCCATGAAAGCTGTTCACAGATTTCAAACGCAATGGTCTTCATCGCCTCCACGGAGGGGATCGAACGCGCCCCCGTGTCAAGGTATAAGCCTCGCTGGCGGGCAAAATCGGCGGCGACCTGTTTGGTTTGATCGTAGGAGGCCGTGACCTTGATCAACTGGCTGCCATAGAGCGCGATCTCGCGCATCTTTGTCGCCGGCACCAGGCTGGTCACAAAAATCCAGAGCTTGATCCCGGCGCGCGCAGCATAGGCTGAATAGGAGATGGCAACGTTACCGGTGGAGGCCACCACCATCTCCGTAATGCCTGCCTCTTTGAGCGCTGCAATCGTCACCGCGGCCTGACGATCCTTGAACGAGGCCGTCGGCCCCTGTCGCTCGTCCTTGATATAAAGATGGGGCAACCCGAGCATCATCCCCAGGTTCACGGCGCGGATCAGCGGCGTGCCTCCTTCCCCCAACATCAAAAGCGGGGAGGGTTCGCGCACGGGCAGCAGCTCACGGTAACGCCAGAGTTTGAACGGCCGCTGCGTCAAAGCGCGCAGCCATTCCTGTTTGGCCCCCTCATAGTCATAGCTCGCTTCTCGCCATTCGCTATGACACCGTGGACAGGAAAACTCAGAAGGAGAAAAAGGGGCAACATGACCACAATCAAGACACCGTACTTGTAAAGGCATAGGCTCCTGGTTCTTCAGCGACGCACCCGCTTCAGGGCGCGTTCCAGCGTTGAAAAGAGTTCTGTTTCGCTCATTGCACCTTTCTGGATTAAGCGCTGGCCAAGCTCCTGCAACTGGCGATGTTGCTCCGGCGTTAGCTCCACCCCACTGATGACCACCACCGGAATCTCTCGGAGTTCTGGCGTGGTGCGCAGGCGTTCCAGGAACGTAAACCCATCCAGATCGGGCATAAAGAGATCGAGGATCACGGCATGGGGACGACGCTGGAGCAACAGATTCCAGCCTTTCTCCCCGCCTTGCGCCAGGATGGGCTGATAGCGTCCTCCTTCCTGCAATGTTTTGGCCAGCAAACGCAGATCGTCGGCGTTGTCATCTATGATCAGCACCTCGCGAATGCTCCCATCACCGTTCAGGCGATCCAGGGCCTGTACAAGGTCCTCTTGCAGAATCGGCTTGATGAGATAATCTGCCGCTCCCAGGCTGAAGCCTTTTTCGCGCTCATCCAGGATGGAGCAAATGATCACCGGAATATTGCGCGTTTCCGGGTTGGATTTCAGGTCCATCAGCACCTGCCAGCCATCGTAGCCAGGCATCATGATGTCCAGTGTGATGGCGAACGGCTTCAAGCGCAGGGCTTGCTCCACCGCCTGTCGGGGCTCGGTCAGGCCGACAATCTGATACCCATGGGGGGCCAGATAACGCTCGTACAAGGCGATCACCTGCGGATCGTCATCAATGGCTAAGATCAGGCGTCGGTCCGGGGCGGCCACAGGGGTTTTCTGATAAACAGGCACCGTAAAGTAAAAGGTGCTGCCCTCCCCTACCTTGCTATGCACGCCAATTCTGCCCCCATGGAGCTGAATCAGTTGCGCAGAGATCGCCAGGCCGAGACCGGTGCCGCCGGTCTTACGGGTGAGGGAAGCATCCACCTGAGAAAACGGTTGGAAGAGCTTCTGCTGGTCCTCCTCCGAGATACCTGGCCCGGTATCTCGCACGCTGACCAGCACTTCGGCCTGACCCTGCGGCCCCATCTGTACACTCGCCGACACTTCGATCTCTCCCTGCTCTGTAAATTTCGCGGCGTTGGAAACCAGGTTCAGCAAGACCTGGCGAATGCGGGTGGCATCGGCGCGCACGGTCGGCAAATCTTGCGGCACAGAGCGCTTGAGGGTGATCGGCTTATCCTTGACCAGCCCTGTGGCAGTAGACATCACTCCGTTGATGATGTCCACCAGATTGACCTCCTCAAAAGCCAGCTCCATCTTACCGGCCTCGATCTTGGAGAGGTCCAGAATATCGTTGATCAGCCCCAGCAGATGCTGACCGGAGTTATAAATCGCCGTCAGGTCTTGCCGCTGTAGCTCCGTGATGGGGCCGTCAATGCCTTTCAAAATGACGCGTGAAAAGCCGATGATGGAATTCAAGGGAGTGCGTAGCTCATGGCTCATGTTCGCCAGGAACTGGGACTTCATGCGATCGGCTTCGCGCATTTCACGCATTGCGTCCTGTACCACCTGGTAGGAGCGAGCGTTATCAATGGCCACTGCGATCTGATCGGCGAGCATTTGCAGGGCGGTGACATCGCTTTCAGCGAACGCATTGACCTGGGTGGACTGTACATCCAACACCCCGATCACGCGCTGCCCGACGCGCAGCGGGAAGGCTGCCTCGGCGCGAGTTTCCGGCAAAAGAGGGTTGAAACGATGGATCGGGTTCTGGGAAACATCGTTCACCACCAGCGGCTGGCCTGTGGCCGTCACGGTTCCGACGATGGACTTTGACCCCACAGGGAGCGAGTGCTTGCGCCGTTTCATTTCCGCACCCGCCTCGCCGGTGGCCTCCTCCAGAATTGCATTGAAGCCGGTTTCCTCGACGACAAAGATTGCCGCATGGTAATACCCGAAGCGATCGCGCACCAGATTCACAGCTCGCCTGAAAATGGTGGGCAAATCCAGGGCCGAGGTCACCAGTCGCCCGATTTCAGCCACTGCAGCCAGATATTCGTTTTGACGTTGCAGGGCTTCGCGAGAGGCCTGAACCTGCTCAAACAGTTGCGCCCTCTGGATGGAAAGAGAAACCTGAGAAAGCACATTCTGGACCAGAGCAATTTCGGAAGGCGATAGACGCACCTGAGGATCCAGAATATCCAGCCCCAACGTGCCAATGACCTCTTCCCCGGCCAGGATCGGGAAGATGGCCAGTTTGACAATGCCTCGTTTTCGGAATTGCTCCCTCAAGGCCTCATCCACGCTCGGGTCATTCTGGACATCCTCAATGAATAACGGCTGACGAGTACGGATCACTTCCTGGGTGGACGGATTTTCGGAAACCGGGAAGCGCACACCAAGCACGCTGTGAAGAGGTTGTTTCCCATGCTCGGCAACAACAGTAAGGAATTCTTTTCCCTCTTCAAAGAGTGTCAGACCGCCATGAGCAACCGGTAAAAATTCAACAATTTCGCGCACAATGGTTTGCAGGGCTTGCCTGAAATCGAGGGTGGTGGCAATGGCACCGACCACGCGGTTCATAAACGCAATCTCCTCGGCGCGGCGTTGCGTTTCCTCCAACAGGCGCACATTTTCGATATTCACGGCCAGAACACTGGCCACTGCCTGCAGTAGCTCCAGTTGCTCGGCGGTGAAAGCGTCCACCCGGGGATCTTCAACGACGAGCACGCCGATCACTTTCTCGCCCACGATGATTGGCACATCCGCCTCGGTATGCGCCCCTGTCAACCCCGGCACGTATTCCGGATGTCGGGTGACATCTGGCCAGTAATAGACGCGCCCGGTTTGCACTGCCAGGCGGCTCAACCCTTTGTCAGGAGGAATGCGCCAGTCTTGCGGCGCTTCTTCCCAGCCACTTTGGGCCTGGAGCACCCGATCACCCGTGAGAGGGTCAACCAGGAAAATCCCTCCAAAGGCAAATCCCAATCTCTCTCGCAGCACCTCTACCGTGACGCGGCAGATTTCTTTCAGGTCGCGCGTCTGGGCCAGGCGTGTACTCAAGAAATACAGGGCAGCCTGTTGAAGCGCGCGCCGATTCGTCTCCTGGAAAAGTTCGGCGTTCTGAAGCGCAATCGCCACATCACCGGCGACCGCCTCTAACAACCGCTGATCGTCCTCGTCAAAGGCGTTGGGCCGAAGCGCATCCTGGAGCGCAATCACGCCCAGGACGCGATCTCCCAGCAGCAGAGGCACCCCTAACCAGGAGGCGGCCGGCGTTCCAATCACATCCACCCCCATTTGCCGAATCTGGGGTATCACATCCTTTTTGAGCAATAAGGGAAGGCGGGTGCGGATGACATACTCGGTCAAGCCGTTGCCGGCTTTGCGGGATTGCCAGGAACGACGCTCATGATCTTCGACCACCAGAGGAAACGAGACCATTTGCGTCGCTGCGTCATAGAGGGCAAGATAGAACGATGAAACAGAAAACAGACGCTGAAGGTAGCGCTCAACCACCTGCAGGATGCCCTCCAGATCGAGTCGGGCGGCCAGTTCGCGCCCCATTTCATTCAGAAGGCTCATTTCCTCAGCCCGACGCTGCGTTTCCTGGAACAGGCGCACGTTTTCCAGCGCCAGGGCCAGTTGTTCACCCACCTGCTGAACAAAGCGAGACTCCTCTCCTTCCGGCGGGAAGGGCGATTCGTCTACGATCTGGAAATGCCCCAGAACCTGTTCTCCCAGACGTACCGGGACTTCAAGGCTATAAAATGCCCCCGCTGCTTCTTTGCGCCCCCTTGGGGCAACGCTTACGGCGCTCCTCTTTCTCCCCTTTTCAAGCGGGGTGGGTTCTTCGCCCTTCTGGCGTAACGATTCAAAGAGATTTTCCACGCGCGAGGCTTTTTTCCTGGACATATTCCACTAACTCCTGTGCCAGTGCACGATATTGTTGGGCCGAGCGGCTGTTTCCCTTGTAATGGGTGATTGGTAAACCCGCAATCGGGCTTTCTCGCAATCGGGTATCTACCTCGATGACCGTGTTGAAAATGCCCTGTGCGAAGGTCTTGCATAACTGTTCGTGAATTTCCCGATGCACGCGATTGCGCCGATCCATCATGGTGACAAGGATGCGGTAGGCCAGTTCAGGATTGGCCTCCGCCCGAACGCGGCGGATCAGGCTCATCATGTCTCGCAAGGCATAGGCAGAGAAAAATTCGGGCTGAGTGGGAATGATCAGCAGATGCGCTGCCGCCAGCGCGTTCAGGGTGAGGCTGCCCAGCGCCGGCGGGCAATCCAGCAAGATATAGTCAAAAGAACGCTTTTCAGATAAAGCCTGCAACGCCTCACGCAACAAGGTCATGAAATGGCCGCGAAAAGGCAGGGATTGCTCAGCAGTCTCAAGCCGGGAGGCGGAAGGCACCAGGAAGAGGCGCTCGATCTCGGTCGTCTGGATGGCTTCGGCAAGGGGATGTGATTCCAGCAGCACGTTCGCCATGGTGATCCGCGCTCCATTCTTCTCTATGCCCAGCCCCAGCGAGAGATTTGCCTGCGGATCGAGGTCCATCAGCAGCACGCTGAACCCCTGTTCCGTGAGGGCAGCCCCCAGGGAGATGGCGGTTGTGGTTTTGGCCACGCCGCCTTTCTCGTTCGAGATTGCAATCACATATGCCATAAAGCCTCACCTGCCATTCTCGCCCTTTTCTTCAACGGGAGCAAAGGAAAATTTCACGTCCTTCACGTTCAACGCCTGGCGCAAGGCCTCCATCGCCACCTGAATCATCCCCTGCGGATCGCTGACCGAGCGGATTTTGGTGGTGATCTCGGCCAGCAATCGTTCGCGTTCCGCACGTCGTTGTGTATCTCCGTAGAGGCGTGCCACCTCCAGTGCCACCCCCACCTGTTCGGCAATCGTTTTCAGGGCCTCGATCTCCTCCTCGCTCCAGGGGCCGCGTTCGGCGGGTTTATACGTGCGGAGCAGGCCGATCACGTAGCCACGGATACGGATGGGGACATTGATGAACGACCGGCCAGCCGATGATGGTGACTCCGTTTCGACGACGACCTCCCCGTTCCTCAATGCCCGAAGTGCATCCGGAGCCTGCAAGGGTTCGACAAACAGGCTGCCTCGCGCTGCGCTGCGGAAGGCAAGCGGCATACGCAGGCGCAGAAGGGCCTGTCGCCAGTCGGCACGCGTGCGTTCGGCATAGGCTTGCTCCAGGCTGCGCAGCGTCGCCTGACTTTCGGCAAAGAGATAGGCATTATCGAGGGCGATCCCCAATTGTTCGGCAAGGAGCTGGAAGATCGCCAGGTTCTCAGGGGTGAAGGCGTTCGGTTGATCGCTCTGGATACTCAGGGCCCCAAGCACCTGTCCACGGGAACGGATGGGCAGCGCCGCTTCGGAACGGGTTTGGGAAAGTTCGGGGATGCGCAGGCGCACTTCATCCAGCTCTGCCTGTTGTGCAATGCGCGGTTGATTGTGCGCAATGCTCCAGCCGATCATCCCTGTCCCCACGCGAATGCGATGGCCGCGTGCCAGGAGGATTTTGCCCGCTTCTCCGCTACCGGCTCGTAGAATCGCCCATTCCCCACTGCCATCCAGCTCAAAAAGGCCTACATAGTACAGACCGAATCGCTCGCGGATCAATTCCACAGCCTGTTGAACAAGCTGTTGGGGATCGAGGGTCGAAGTGATCAGGCTTCCAACCTCGACGGCGCGCTGCAGGGCTTCGGATCGCTCCTCCAGCTCTCGGGTGCGTTCCGCCACGCGCCTCTCCAGCGAACCGACCAGCTCAGCAATATACCCGGTCATGGTATTGAAAGCGTCGGCGAGCACGCCGGTTTCATCCCGGCCCTGGAGCCCGACCCTGATGCTGAAATCCCCCTGTTGCACCCGTTGCGCCGCTTGCGTGAGCAACGTGAGCGGGCTGAGAAGACGATTGGCGAGCACCACCGCAGCCATGGCGCCGACTACGCTAACGATAAAAATCAAAAAGCTGAAGAGCAAAAACTGGCGGCGCAGAGGCGCCGAAAACGCGCGTTCATCCTGGGCATAAAGCACTTTCCAGGGACGGGTGTCCAGTGGGTGAGCGATCACGATCTCGCGATGTCCTCCTGCGGGGTGCGTTTCCGCGATCACAAAACCTGTGGTACTGCCTTGCAGCAGTGGCACGAGAGCCGGAATATTCAGCGAAAGTTGTTCAGCAGTGCCGGAGGGCAGGCGACCTTCCGCCTGCAAAGCCTTGAATTGATCCTGTGGCAACGGCGCCAGGAGTTTGAAATTCGCAGCCGAGTTATCGCCATGCGCCAGGATAATCCCATTTTCATCCACCAGGATGGCAAAGGATTGGGGACCCGCCAGCCCCCGATTTTTCACCATGAGCTGTTGCAAGACTGCCGAATTATAGTGGAGACGCAATACACCCAGGACGCGACCGCGCTCATCTCTGACCGGGGCGGAAAAGGTGATCAGATTCGTGCGCGCATTGACAGGGGAAACATAGGGCTGTCCGGTTCGGACAGGTTGAAGAAAGTAATCCCTATCCCCTTCCAGCGTGCCGATGTTCAGGAAAATTGAGTCGGCCACATTTTTTCCGTTCTCATCCAGCAACGCATACGATAAAACGTGGATCGGGTTTTGGCGACTCAAGGTAAGGAGGGTGCTGTTCACCTCTCTAAGCACCTCCTCCCGCTCGCGGCCTGTACTTCGCAGGAACTTCAGAAACTGCGGCAATTGCGCATGGGTCTTGACCATGTTCAGGGTCGAAGCGAAAAATTCATCCACCTGTTGACCCGTTAAGTGTCCGCCCGCCTGCAACTGGGAAGAAAGATTCTGGCGCAAACGGGTTTCCAGCGTCGTGGAAGCAATCAAAGCAGAAAGCCCCAAAGGGGCCAGGGTCAGGAAGAAGAGCGTTGTCAGAAGACGGGCGCGGAGCGAAGGATTGAGTTGGCGAACATAATAGATGGAGAAACCACCCCCCACCAGCATAAAGAGCAGAAACAGATACGCCTGCATCTCGACAGGAAATTCCAGACGATATGCCGGTGCGAGGATATCTAACCCCAAAAGCAAAAGCGCGGTGACCAGCGCCGTGGCAATCGCTTTCATTCGTTGAGGTTGGGGCAGCAGCAGGAGGCTCATGATAGAAATTAACGCTGTAATGGACAGGCCAAGCATCCATCCCAGGTTGGCAATCAACGCGCCGCCTGTCAGGAATGCCAGCTCCCCGCCCAGGAGCAAGAGCCACACAGCCAGAATTGAATGTCCCTGACGTGACAGGAAGATGCTGAAACCTACCAACAGCAAAAGCAACAGGGTGGCGGCCACAGTTCCCCATAGCTGCCAGGCGCCACTGCGCAGGGCAAAGGCGGAGAGCACCATCAAAGAAGCCAGGGTCCCAAGTTGAGCCAGGCGCGCCACAGTCTCAAAGGGGTTGGTGGGGATACGGAACAGGGTTTTCATGGGTTCTCACCTGCGGTCCTATCGGTCGGAGGTTCGAGGGTCTCTTCAGGCAAAATCTGGATAAAAACTTCCGGCAAGGCAAACGCGGCGCGAGTTTCATCGGCAGCGCGGCGCAGGATCGTTTCCATATCCAGCGTCTCGCGCACCCGAGCGGTGATCTCGCTCAGGATGCGCTCGCGCTCCGCCCGTTGACGGGTTTGCTCAAGCAGGCGGGCATTCTCCAGCGCCAGCGCCACCTGTTCGGCGACTCGCTGCGCCAGGGCCTGCTCCTGCTCGCTCCAGGGCTGCCCCGTGGCCTTGCGCTTCAGGCGCAGCACGCCAACCGTCTGGCCTCGCAGGCGCAGCGGGATTTCGACGCCTTCCCTGCCATCCGAGGGAGCAACCTGCTCCAACGGATACAGGCCCAGCGGCGTATAGCGATACCCCCGTGGGTGGGTAGAAAATTTGCGCCAGGCCTGACGGACCTCTGCGCCGCTGATCGCCTGGAGCTGCTGCAAAGCGAGCTGCATTTCGGAAAATAATCGGGCATTCTCGATGGCCATGGCCATTGCATCCGCAATCCCCTGGAAGACATCCACGGCCTCCGGGAGAAAAGCCTGGGCATCCTTCGCCCGCACATCCAGCACGCCGATCACCTCCCCGCGGCTCAGCAAGGGAAGGAGAAGCTCCGCACGCGTTTCGGGTAACAGGGGGGGAAGGAACTGTGCCTGTTCCTGCGAGAGGATCGCCCGTTTTTGCGCTACCAGTTGTTCCAGCAAAACGTTGGAAGCGATTTCAATACGATAGCCTTCTTCTCCCTGGACTCCTTCGTCGGAAGCATACGTCTGCAGGATGGCATAGCGGCGCGTCTCATCCAGCAGGAAAATCCCTGCATGGGGAAGCCCAAAGCGCGTCCGCAGCAATCGCACCGCCAGAGAGAGCAGGGAGGCAAGATCGCGCTCCATGGAAAGCTGGCGTGTGACCTCGGCAGCGATGCTCAAAGAGCGAGCGCGTTGTTCCAGCTCCGCCGTACGTTCGGCAACCTGCTCCTCCAGCGAAGCCCGAATCTGCTCCAGTTCATCCTTTTGTTGCCGGGTTTTAGAAAACTGCTCATTCAGCGTTCGGATAATCCAGAAGGAAGAGAAAACCGTCAAAAAGGTCAGATAAGCCAGGGAATACCAGAGGATACCGTAGTGCAAAATAGATTTTGTGGCGAATTCCTCTGCCTGCAATTCAAGCAAGAGGAAAGGAAGCGGTAGAGCCAGACCGATACCCGTCAATATCAGCGCAGGACGTGTTTCCAGCCAGAGCATGCTTAAAACATGGGCTGCTAACAGAGAGAGCACACCGCCACCATAGTCCCGTTCCAGGATATTTCCTAAGGCGGTGAGATAGGAGAGTGAAATGGCAATCCATGCCCGATAAATGTAAGGAACAGGAAAGATGGTGATCGCCAGAATGGTCAGATAAATGAGCAGATAGACCAGGAAAACGGGCCAGGGTGTTGTTAAGCTGGCTATCACCAAAGATGGCAAGGCGGCAAATGCAACAATCCAGAGCACTCTCTGGAGTAACTTTGCGCGCCATTCCTGGGAATTGGAGAGATTATCCTTCATGGCGGTCCTCCGTCAGCGAGATCTCCAGCTCGCTCGCGTTCAACGCCCGCCCCAATTCACGGACTGCGGTCTGCAGAATGGCTTCGATGCCGCTCGCGCTCCAAACCTTGCTGGTGACTTCGGAGAGCACGCGTTCATAGCCGGCCCGCTGCTGCGATTGTTCATACAATTGCGCCGCTTCCAGCGTCAACGCAAGTTGCTGGACAATGTTGTTCAACACCTCGATTTCCTGCTCGCTCCATGGCCCCTTTTCAGCGGGCTTGTACGTGCGCAGCACGCCGGCCACCTGATCGCGAAGGATGAGCGGGATGGCCAGGGGATAAATCTGCTGCGGACCGTAGGAAATCTGCGTGCCAGCGACAGGTTGCTGCAGACGAATGGCCTCTTCCATCTCCGGGTACCAGGCCAGCGGGTCCTCCCAGACCTGCGTCCCATCGCTGCGATAGGTCAGGCTCTTGTGAACATGGAAATATTCTTCCAGGGTTCTGCGCACGCGCTCGCCGAAGACATGCTCCAGGCTATGGAGCGTACTTTGCATCTCCGCATACAAACGAGCATTTTCGAGCGCGCTGGCGATCAAATCAGCGAGCACCTGGAAGATGGCAAGGTTATCCGCGTTGAAAGCATTGGGGCGATCGCTCTGGATGGTTAAGGCGCCGAGGACACCGCTGCGGGTGCGCAAGGGTAGCGCGGCTTCGGAGCGAGTCTCAGGAAGTTCGGGTGTGCGCAGGCGCACTGCATCCAGCTCCGCCTGTTGAGCGATGCGCGGCTGATTATGGGCAATGCTCCAGCCGATCATGCCACTTCCGACACGAATCCGATGGCCACGCGCCAGCATGGCTTTTCCGGCCTCTCCGCTACCGGCGCGCAGCACGGCCCATTCGCCGCTCCCATCCACCTCAAACAACCCCACATAGTACAGACCGAAACGCGCACGCACCACCTCAACCACTCGCGACATCAGTACCTGGGGATCGCGCAGGGTAAAGATCAACCGTCCCACCTCGGCCACTGCCTGGAGATAGGACGAACGCTCGGCGAGTTCTGCGGTGCGCTCTCGAACGCGAGCCTCCAGGTTGGTCAGTAACTCGCGCGTGTTGTCAATCATCAACTGGAAAGCCTGGGCCAGGATACCACTTTCATCGCGACTGCGAATGGAAAGGGTAACATTCAGTTCCCCTTGCTGCACTTTTTGGGCCGCTTCCGTCAGCTCTCGCAACGGTCGTACAATGCCGATGGCCGCCAGACTCCCTAAAAGGGCCATCCCAAGCGTCAGAAGCACACTATTGAAAAGGAGTCGGTTACGCTGTACACGCAGGGGCCGGGTAAAGAAAGTCTCATCCTGAGAATAGACTACTTTCCAGGGCAGAACACTGAGGCGACGCGCAGCCATGCGCTCTCGATGCGGCGTAATGCCTGGAATTTTGACCTCCACGTCAAAGAACGGCGTTTTCTGCAAGTCTCTCAACCCCTCCGCCAGTCCCGCCATTGGAGCAATCTGGATGGGCGCATCCGGCAAAAGGCGTCGGGCAGTGCGCAGGGTTTCCAGCGTCGCTGGATCGGGTGGAGTCGTGAAATATCCAATCAGCACGTAATTTCCCTGGGCCAGGATCATCCCATTCTCATCCACAACCGTCCCGGCAGAGCCTTCCCCCACCAGGCCGTTGTTCGCTAACACGATTTGCTGGATCGCAGCAGGAGATAACCAGAAGCGCAGCACGCCAATGGGGTGGCCATCTGCGGCCCGGACGGGGGCAGCAAAAGCCAGCGTCCATTGGGGCGGCGATCCACGGTAACGAAGATCCGAGACATTGGAAATGCCCAGCATCGCCCGACGGAAATATTCCTCGGCGCTTTCATCGGAGCCCATGTAACGGTTGACCGTATCGGCGACTACAATTCCCTTCGCATTCAGCAACCCATACGAAAGGATGTGAGAGGGATTGCGGGATTGGAACGAAAGAAGCGTTTGTCCCACCTCGAGGAACGTAACCCTGCGCTGGTCAGAAGGTCGTTCCTCTTCCAGCAGGTAGTTCCGCAAAATGGGCAGTTGGGCCTGAGAACGCACAATTTCCAGGTTGTTGAGAAGATAGTCCTCAAGTTGGGAGCCAAGCTGGGTGGCCGCGCCCTGGAGTGCAGTATCCCCTGCTGTGCGTAGAGTATCCGTGGTGATATTATCAGCCAGCGTAGCGATGACAGCAACGGAAATCAGGCTCACAAAGACAGCGAGCAGGGCCAGCCGCACACGCAGGCCAAACGGGAAAAAAGCACCAAACAAAAGATAAGCGAACAGCGCTGTTCCGAGGAAAAGATAGACGGCGAAGGTCGTAGAAGCTGGGAGAGGGAAACGGTAAGACAGTGGAAGGGTCAGGGGGAGCAAAATGAGCGCCGCGGCGGTGAGGGCTGAGATCACTGCCCAGGGATATTCGCCTTCTGTCAATGCAGGAGGGCGAACCGCAACGCTGATTAAAAACAACAGCATCAAAGAATAAAAAACTTCCAGCCCGGAAACGGTAAAAGACGCGCCAATAAAAGAGAATTCAGTAGCGACGATTGCAATCCAGACGATCCTGGAAATCTGCCGATGGCTCTGAATGCGAGGACGCCCAACCGCAGCCCAAAGGCCCAGGTACACTCCCAGCAAAACCAGAGCGTTGAGCGCCATTACCTCCATTTGCCATGCCCTGGTAGAAGAGAAGGCAAAGGCATAATTTCCCAGCGATGCCAGCGAAGCCAGAATGGCAATTCCCAGAATGAGCCTGACATAAGACTTTCGTGCTTGAATTTCCATATTCATCCTCACCCAATCACTTTTGCCGTTGTGGCGGAGGGCCAAAATGCAGGACAACTTCTGGCAGACGCAGCAGACGTTGGAGTTCACGGGCGGCCGTGCGGAGAATGGTCTGGGTTTCCAGTGTGCTGCGGGTGCGCTGCACAATCTGGGTGGCGATACGTTCCAGTTCTGCCCGGCGGGCGCTCTCTTCCAACAGGCGCGCGCTTTCCAGCGCCAGCGCAGCCTGAGAGGCCAGGGTTTCCAGCCATTCTTTTTCCTCATCTCCCCATTCCAGATCGCCCTGGAGTGAGATCTCCCCGACCACTTCCTCGCGCAACGGAAGCGGTATGCGCACAACAGAAGGAGCCTGTGGGGAGGCTTCTCCGGCCTCCCAGCGAATTTCCCCAGCTCTCAGCAAATCGCTCCACCCCTGACGGACATACTGCCGCTGCAGCGCCCGTAGCTCTTGCAAACTCTGCTGCATTTCCCGGAACAAACGCGCATTTTGCAATGCAATCGCAACCTGGTTGGCCATCGCCTGCAGGGTCTCGATATCCGCCTCGCTGAAAGCGGCTTCCTGGGTGGACTGAGCATCCAGGGCGCCCAAAACTTCGCCGCCCACCATGAGGGGCAGCGCAATTTCGGATCGGGTATAGGGGAGTAAGGGGTTATCAAAGCGCACTGCCTCCGCACCCACATCCAGAGCGATCCGCGCCTGTCGCAGGCGAATGGCAGCGCCTACCATGCTTTTCCCGGCGACGGGTAGCCGATGTCCCTGTTGACGGAGCAACCTGCCCGCTTCACCGGTGGCATGTTTCAGCTCCGCCCATTCTCCGCTTTCGTCTATCAGAAAGATCGCCACATAGTAATAGCCAAATTGTTCACTGATCAGTCGGACAACCTGCTCCATCAATTGATCGGGATCCAGGATGGAGCTGACCGCCTGAGTGACCTGCAACGTGGCTCTCCACTGGGTCGTTCGACGGGTCACTTCCTGTTCCAGGTTTTTCTGGAGATATTCCAGGCGTTCGAGCATACGATTGAAATAAATGGCGAATTTTCCAACATCATCCGCCCCCGCAACCGGCGCCCGTTCTGACCAGTTCCCTGCTTCAACTTTTTCCACTGTATCCAGCAACCCCCGCAGGGAAAGGTTCAGAGAACGACTGACGACAAATGCCAGTCCCAGTCCCAGCAAAAGAGCAGCTACTGCTACCCCCAGGGAACGGGCCTGTAACTCTTGCAGAACCTGTATCGAGCTAGCGGCTTCGAAGAGCACCCGATAGGTCTGGCGATAGCCAATGGGGGCCACCAGCGCAACGCTGACCAGTGTGACGGTGAGCAAAAGCACCAGGAACCGCATCTGGAATGACAGTCCTCGAAACGAAGCGATCTGGGCCTCAAACGAACGGGGAGTGAGCACCTTGCGCACCGGGGACAGGAAAAGCTCAAACAGCGCCGTATTCAAGACCAGACCTCCCCCAGCAACGATCAGCGCGCCAATCAGGCCATAAACAATCTGTTCATAACTCAATCGAAGGACCAGGTTCTCATAAACGAGGAGGGGGAGCGTATTAATGAAAAACATGACCGTTCCTGCGGCCAGTGCGTATTTCCACCCAATGGAAGTAATCTCTTCCCAGGCTCTGGCCTCCTCGGATGAGGGCTCCCCTGGTTCCCCCCTCTCGGCGAAAACGCGCAGGCGCGCCCGCGCATGACGGGTGAGAAAGAGCACGGTTGCGATGAGAATCCCATAGCCGATAACCAGCGTGAACAAAAGGAAAGAGACCGCCTGGCGTAAACGCAACGGGTCAATTTCTGCATTGATCTGCACAAAGTAAAGTCCTGGGAGGAGCCCCAGATTGGCGATCAGTTGGGAGGAGAGGAGTGCCAGCAAAATGGCATGTTCCCCCACACGCCGGGTTAGATTTTCCCACCATGCTGTCAGGGTACTCATCGTTCACCTCCATCTTCAGGGGATTGCTCAGGCTGTAACAGGAGCCTGACTTCTGCATGGGAGGCGCGCATGGCGCGGAGCAATTCCCCTACTGTCGTCCTGAGAATGGAATCCAGGTCACCGGAGCGGCGAATTTTGCTGGTAATGTCCAGCAGCAAGCGCTGCCGCTCCATCTGGCGCCGCAATTGCTCAAGCAAGCGAGCGTTGGCGATAATAGCCGCCAGGCTCCCGGCCAGGGTGCTTAGCATTTCTTCATCACTTTCACTGTAGGCATTGGGACGATCACTCTCCACATTTAAGACGCCCAATACTTCTCCGCGATAGATCAAAGGTACCGCCAGTTCGGAGCGCACTTCCGGGCTGACCTGAATATAGCGTGGGTCTGTGCTGACATCGCCCACCCGTAACGGCTGACGATTCTGTACCACCCAGCCGGTAATGCCGGAGGAAACCGGGATGCGGATATTGCGGGCCTCTTCTGAATATCCGGCAAAAGCGCTCATTTCCAGCATTTTCCTGTCCTTGCTGAGCAGGAGAATGCTCACCCGATCTCCGCCCAATGTCACCTGAATCCCTTGCACGGCACTTTGCAAGGCCTCTTCCAGGGTGCTTGCGGCGGCTGCGGCACTGGTCACATGATGCAGCAAACGCTGTTGGGCCAGGGTTTCCTGGGCGGCAGCAAAGAGTTCGGCGTTCAAAACGGCAATCGCAAGCTGATCCGCCAGAATGCGCAAAGTGCGCAGGCTGTCTTCATCGAAGGTATAGGGCTTTGTACTTTGCACATCCAGTACACCCAGAATTCGCTCTCCTACCCGCAGGGGAAGGGCTGCCTCGGCCCGTGTTTCTGGCAGCAAGGGATTCGGGTAATAGGTAGCATCCCGCGTGGTGTCATTGACAACCAGAGCTTCCCCTCGGCTGCTGACATATCCTACGATGGACTTTGAACCGACCGCCAGTTTATGCCCCTGACGCTTGAGCTGGGCACCCGCCTCTCCGGTGGCCTCACGGATAACCGCATATTCTCTATTTTCGTCAAGCAAAAACACGGCTGCATGGTAAAAATCAAAGCGCTCACGGATTAAATCTACCGCTTTTTTAAGTAACTCGTCCAGGTTCAACGCGGTGCTGATGTCGCGTGCAATTTCTGCGGCAGTTTCTATCTGTAGCGCCCGTTTTCGAGTTTCTTCCAGGATGCGGACATTGTACAGCAACCCTCCAGCCTGTGAGGCAATCGCCGTGAGGAAGCGCACATCCTCCTCGTCAAACTGGCGCTCCCGCTCCAGGTCCTGGACGATCAAGGCACCGATGGCTTGATTCTGAACAAGGATCGGTACACCCATCCAGGACTTTGCTGCTTTGCCAACGACTTTCGCTCCCAGCCGTGCGGCCTCATACTCCGTATTTTCTACCAGTAACAACGGTTGCCTGGAGTGGATCAGGATCGAGGTCAGGCCTTCTCCAAGGGGAAAAGGCTCCGTGGAGGAAATGATTTCCCCCTCCGAGTAACGGTAAGGAATTTCTATTGAATCCGTTTGGGGATCATATAAGGCCACCAGGAAAGCATACTCACCGATAATGCGACGAACCTGTTCATGCAACCGAGAACAAATCGTCATCATATCGCTGGCCGTGGCGAGGGAGCGGCCCAGTTCAGCCAGCGCTTCCTGCTCCCTGAGCCGGCGCTCCACCTCTTTCAGGCCCTGCAACCTCGCCAGGATAAGGCTCAGCAAGTCCACAAATGCCGCGTAGGATTGCAAAGAGATCGGCGAAAGGGCCGCAGGGGGCACAGCGAACAGGACAAAGAGCATCTTCGGCTGTTCACCCTCCCACAGCGCGAGCAGGCCCACTTGAGAAGGAGCATAGGTGCTCAACCAGCGATTCAGCGCAGCAGGCAATGTGGAAAGGTGCTTTCCCTCCACCAGGAAGGATCCTTGAGCCAAAAGGGGGAGAATTTCCTGAGAAGACAAAGAGAATTCCGGCACAGGAAGCTCAACCTGCGAGGGGAGCTGCGCCACGCTCGGGCGGAACGCCCCCTTCTCTTCCTCCAGAATCAACAACCCATAGGGCATCTGTCGTAATGCCTGCAATCCGCTCTCCAGAGCCTGCTGAGGCGTGCCGGCATCCAGGAGTTTGCGTGTGACCTGGTAGAGGCGTTGAATTTCGCGGAAGCCCGTCTGAATCGTTTCCACCTGCCCCACATTCTGAATGGCATACGCAAGCTGATTGGCAAGCGTTTGCAAGGTGAGTAAGGTTTCTTCGTCAAAGCGCTCGGCCTGTGTGCTTTGTACATCAAGAACCCCCAGGAGGGAATCCCCTGCCAGGATCGGGATTGCCGCCTCGGCTCGGGTTTCGGGCAAGAGTTCGTTCTTCAAGTGCAACGGATCCTCCGTCACATCCGAAACGGCCCGCGGCCGGCGATTGGCGGCCACCCATCCCACAATCGAGGCCGAGCCTACTTCCAGACGATGTCCGCGTCGGAGAAGCGCCTCTGCAGCTGGACTATAGGCAGCGCGCAGGATGGCGTAGCGTCTGCTTTCATCCAACAGGAAAATGCCTGCATGATAAAACTGGAAGCGTTCGACGATCAACCGAACCGTTCGGTTGAGCAAATCGTTCAGGTCCGTTGCCACTGCCAGACTTTGCGCAACCTCCGCCGCCGTTTGTACCTGACGAGTGCGTTCTTCAATTTGCAATTCCAGTCTTCTGTAAAAAGCGCTTAGCTCGTCAGCCATGCGGTTGAAGGAGACCGCCAGAAAACCAATCTCATCCTCTCGGCGATCAAGCGGTGACCGCACACGGAAATCCCCCTCCGCAAAGAAACGGGCCGTTTCAGCCAGTGAAAGCAGAGGGGATACCAGGCGACGTGAAATGCCTGAAAAGACCAGACTGTTCACAAAAGCCACAGCAAGGAAAAGCAAAACGGTGAAGGGAACCAGGCTGTTCAGATCACGGAAAAGCACACTTTGCGGAATTTCCAGCGCGATCACGCTGTGAAGATCGGGCACCCAGCGCAGATGAGCTATCAACCGCTCCTCTTCACCCGTCTCGTACTCTACCGTTGAGGCCGCAGCTTCTTTCTGCTCCTGCCAGCGTTGGAACAGGCCTTCGAGTTGAGCCTTTTGCCCTGGGAAAGGAGTAAAAGGCTGGATGGTACGGGTCACAGGATCCAGCTGCAAGAAGAGGCCTTCATGATTGAGCAGGTAAACCCGTGCCTGCGGATTCAAGCGTTGAATGGAATTAAAAATTTCCTCTATCGAGGGCGCTTCGGAGACCCCGACCACCACGCCAAGCAACGAACCGCTCTCTGTGTACATCTGCACGATGCTATAAAGGGCAAGTTCCTGCGGATAGAGAGGGCGCAAATCGTAAAGAGCGAAGGTGGCGTGATCTTGCTGTAGCAGAAAGGAGGCCCGCGTTTCATCCAGGGTCAGCCCTTCCCATGCTCCATTGGATGCCAGTACGACCTGTCCCCGAGGATTCAGCAAGAAGAAATGATGGAACAGGCGGCCTTCCCGATTGATGGCGTTGAATGCCTCCACAATTTCCAGGCGCACCTGTGCATAATCTGGAGAAAGACGGTTAACGTGAAAGGCGCGTTCATATAAGGCATGGGTGTCCGGTCGAAGGATCAAACGATCCAGGCGGATCAGGCGAATGCGAGCCAGCTCCTGTACCCCTTCCATCTGCGTTGTCACGGAACTTTCCATCTGGGCAATCGCCTGGCGAGAGAGCAGCGCCCGCGCTCGCAGGTAGGAAGCCCCTCCCATGATGAGCATCGGTATAAAGCTCAACGCCACCAGAACCAACGCCAGCGATCGCGAAAGGCTACGTCGAAAACGCAAAGGAGAGGATAGACTTTCCATAATTCACCACTCAGCTCATTTCCCAAACAGCTTCACCGGCCAGAATACGACGGATTTGATCGGGAAAACGATCCGGGTCCAGCGGTTTGCCGATAAAACCATCAAATCCTGCCTGTTTTGCTTTGTTCATCTGCTCCAGACTGGCTTCCGCCGTGACCGCGACCACCGGGATATGCTTCAGGCGCTCGGAGGAGCGAATCTTCTTCAAGGCCCCATATCCGTCTTCATAAGGCAGGCGGATATCCATCAGGATAAGGTCTATGCGAGGCAGGGTGTCGGCATATTCTACGACTTCATAACCGGAGGTTTTCCATTCGCAGCGAATGCCCATAAAGCCCAACATGCGTGCAATCAGCACAAAGTTGGACACATTATCTTCTACCACCAGTACAACGGCATCTTTCGGTAACACTGGCTTGCGGACAGGCTGCGTTTCAGGGGTTGGTCGAGATGGAGCGCTCATAGATCCTCAACGATGAAGGAAGGACTCGATCTGCTGGGGAAGCATGTCAATATCTACAGGCTTCGGAATATAACCATCACACCCGGCCTGGAGGGCCCGTTCTTTCTCCCCGCGCATGACGTTGGCCGTGAGGGCAATAATCGGGACTCGTTCAAAGCCTGCAAGCCCTTTGATTTGCCGGGTGAGGGTATAACCATCCACCTCCGGCATACTCACATCTATCAAAATCAATTGGGGTTTTTCATGTTGCAAAACTTGCAGCGCCTCGGCCGCACCCGATGCCAGAATCACCCGAAATCCCTCCGCCTCCAGCACCCGCCGAATCAGCATTCGATTTTCCAGATTGTCTTCCACATACAGTACAGTAGCCTTTGGTTCCATACGTACCTCTCTGCCTGTATTTTACTGCTTCAATAGTTATTATACATGACAGTAACCTTACAGAAAAGGAAAAGGCACCTCTCTGAAGAGGTGCCTGTCGAGAGCGGGTGATGGGATTCGAACCCACGACATTGTGCTTGGGAAGCACACGTTCTACCACTGAACTACACCCGCAAGGTTGTGCCCTATTTTTACCACGAATTTTCTCCCTTGTCAAATTCTCTGTTCCCGACTATAATCACACCTGTCTTTGGGCGCGTAGCTCAGCTGGTTAGAGCGCATCACTCACATTGATGAGGTCAGGGGTTCGAGTCCCTTCGCGCCCACTTTTTTATTTCAGCATCTCGCCTTCACTCCCTGGTTCCCTGCAGTCAACTAACTATCGCCTGTTCCACCATCCGTCTATCACAAACTCAACCTTTCCTGAGGGATTATGACCGTATCCGACGCCTCTCTCTCCGTTCCGGTGAACGACAAACGTGAAATCTTCGGCTGGGCAATGTACGATTGGGCCAACAGTGCATTCAGTACCACTGTTGGCACTGTTTTTCTTGGCCCCTACCTGGCTTCGATCACCGCGGAGGCCGCCAAAGCCTATCCAGATGGCATGGCTCGCCTTCTCGGCATCCCGATTGCTCCAGATTCATTCCTGCCCTATTGTGTCTCCCTCTCGGTAGGGTTACAGGTGCTGTTTTTACCCATCCTCGGCGCCATTGCGGATTATTCCCACATCCGCAAACGCATGATGCAAATCTTTGCCACCATTGGCGCCGTTGCCACCATCTTGTTCTTCTTCGTCACTCAACCGCTCTGGTGGCTTGGAGGGCTGCTTTTCATTCTGGCAAACCTGGCCTTTGGGGCCTCCATTGTCTTTTATAACTCCTATCTCCCAGACATTGCCAGCGAAGATCAGCGCGACGCTGTTTCCTCCTACGGTTGGGCAATGGGCTATCTGGGCGGCGGATTGCTTCTGGTCTTTAACCTGATCTTCTACCTGATGCGTGAGCGACTGGGCATTCCGACCGGCCTGGCCATTCGCATCAACCTGGCCTCGGCCGGGGTGTGGTGGCTGGTTTTCTCCAATTTCACCTGGGCGCGCTTACGCTCCCGTCATCCGCGGCGCACGCTGCCGCCGGGGGAAACTTATTTCAGCATTGGCTTCAAACAATTGGGGCAAACGCTCCGGGAACTGAAACATTTCCCCGAAACCCTCAAGTTCCTGCTGGCCTATTTTCTTTACAACGATGGCATCCAGACAGTGATCGCCGTCTCTGCGACCTTCGCGGCCGCGCCGCTGGCCCGAGGGGGGCTGGAGGTGGATCAATCCACCCTGACCATGGTGATCCTGATGATCCAGTTTGTCGCCTTCTTCGGAGCGCTCTTCTGGGGGAAGCTGGCCGGCTGGGTCGGGGCGAAGCGCTCGATTATCATCAGCCTGGTCATCTGGGCGGCGGTGGTCATTTACGGATACGGCGGACTGAAAGGCGAATCCCGCATTCTGGAGTTCTGGATTCTGGGCGCTGCGATTGCGCTGGTCATGGGTGGATCGCAGGCCATCAGCCGCAGCCTGTTCGCCCAGATGATCCCTGAAGGGAAAGAAGCCGAATTCTACGCCTTCTACGAAGTCAGCGAACGCGGCACGTCCTGGACCGGGCCACTCCTCTTCGGCCTGGTCAACCAACTCAGCGGTAGCCTCCGTCCGGCCATCCTTTCCCTGATCTTTTTCTTCATCATGGGGCTGATCCTCCTGCCTTTCGTCAACGAAAAGAAAGCCATCGAGGACGCCCGGCGCTACTCGGAAAACTAAACAGCTACCCTCCGCGAAGCGCACCCGGTCGTCCAGCGACGGCTTCAATTTTCCGTCCAGTGCGATTTCCTCGTCAGGGACCTGCTCCGCCTGTTCTCAAGGCGTCGCGCGCAGAGGCCGCGCGCCAGGGCGAACGACGAGCCATAACGCCCCAAGGCCGATAAAGAGCGCCGCCAGTCCCAACACAAAACCCAGATAAGGCACTTGCAGCACCAGCCCGAACAGGAACACTCCCACAAGCGGCGCATAACGCTGTCCGCTCCACTGGGGCAGGAAGCGATTCACCAGCCAGTTCCCCAATTCCCAGCCCACAACGATCTTTGTCAAATAGGCAGTGACGAAAACGAAGACGAAGATCGAGACCAGGATGAGCAGCAGACCTCCTGTGATCACGAGCGCGCTGATGCTCCCCAGCGTCAGAATTCCGAAGAACACCCCGGCCAGGATCATCAACACGAACAACCCCAGCAACAGGAAGAAGAATATAGCATAGGCCAGGACGCCCCACCCCAGCGAAGGCCAGAATTGCTCACGAATCTTTGTCGCGCTTTGCTGCAGAAAGCCGGGCGTTGCAGCCGCAAAGAGTGCCCCAAAGAGCATCAGCGTCACCAGGGAACGCAGCGCATTCAACCAGGCGTCGAAAGCGGTTTGCGTTTTTGTCTCCTGAGTGCTTTCAAAAGGAACGTATTCCACTTTGCCGCCAACATTGCGCTCCACATCGGCCAGGGGTGAGACGGCCTGATACTTCAAATCGCCGTCCACGCGGGCGGAGGGATCGAGCGTCAAACCACCGGGGAGCGAGGGCATTTCCACCGGCATCGGGCCAAAAATGGGAGGTGTGCTGGAGGCGCCTCTTTCCCCCATCACACTGAGATCAGCATTTCCATGAACATGACCGGCTAACATGACGTCATTGACACCGAGGCGTACATTTCGCCCGACTTCACCACCCAGGTAGGCCTGGCCGCCGTAGAACACGAGATCTTGCCCAATCGTGCTCCCCGCTCGCACATTCAGGCCCCTGCCAAAAGCGATCAGATCACCACCCACGCGGGCGCCCTCCTCCATAGCAGTCACTGCTCCGAAGAAACGAAGATCATCGCCGATTTCCCCCTTGAGGAGAATGGCTCCCCCAAAAGCGTTCACATCTCCAGTGACCTTCCCCGTGATCGTGAGCGTGCTCCCCATGAAATAGACATCTCCGTCCACCTCACCCTCGATGACCAGCTCACTGGCAGCCACGTACAGATCATCTTTCACCACTTCGCCCGCTGCGATCACCACACGTTCTCCGCTACGGGGATCGAGCGCACGTGCCACAGCAAACGGCCTGAAAAGCAAGGCCAATAGAAAAAGGAGAACGAGGAACGACAACCAGCGTGATCTCATTGAATACCTCCTGTTGAAAGGATTTTCTAAAGAGTTCTACGCAAGTGGAAGGAAAAAGTTACCCCCTATGAGGCCTCAGGCTGCGCTCAGACCGCGCCTCAAGCGTTTGGTGATCCCTGATTTCAGCAGTTCCACCGCCTCTACCTGGGAGGCCTCCTGGGCCAGATCAAGCGGCGTTTTCCCATCGTCTGCCTTCACTTCAATATCCGCTCCGTAAAAGATAAGCAGGCGTAAGATTTCAACTTCCCCACTTCGGGCTGCAAGATGTACGGGCGTATAGCCGTTTTGAGCGCGCACATTCGGATCGGCGTCATGGTTGAGGAGCAAACGCACAATTTCCCGATCGCGCACGCTCACGGCGATATGAAGAGGCGTCCATTTTTCTGCGTTACGCGTCGGGGCATTGACGGCGGCGCCCCCACGCAGCAGATATTTCACTACCTCCACCTGATGAAACAGGCAGGCTAATGCCAGCGGATGCCAGCCATCGCCCTGACAGGCTTCCATCAATGCCGGATCGCGAGCCAGAAGATACATCAGGGTACTGACTCGTCCACAGGCTACGGCTTCAAAGATGTTCAAGACGACCTTGCGATCCGCCAGACGCTCAGCCAGTTCCCTGTGCCCATGGTAAGCTGCCAAGACCACAGGAGAGATCCTCGCCTCGTTCACTGTGTGTAGCAGGCGAGGATCTTTCTCCAGCAAATCGAGCACCTTCTCCGTCTCTCCGAGGCGAATCGCCTCCCAAAACGCAGCCCTCTCGTCCATAGCGACGGATTTGAAGGATCATGGGGTGTGAGAACTCAGCGAATTTCAGTCGTGGGTGCCGCTTCCGTGCACATGTCCGTGCATCAGTTCTTCATCCGTGGCATCCCGCAGACCTACCACCTTGACCTCAAAGTGTAGCTCTTTGCCGGCCAGCGGATGGTTGAAATCTACCCGCACCGTATCGTCGGTGACGGAATCAATCACGGCCAGATGGGAATTGCCGGCTTCGTCCTGAAAACGCAGCGTCACCCCCGGCTCTAAGGGAATGGATTGCGGAAACGCCTCGCGCGGGAAATCCTGGAAGGCATCCGGGTCCACTTCGCCGTAACCATCTTCCGGGGGAACAACGACAGATTTGCTCTCGCCCACTTTCATTCCATAGAGTTCCTCCTCCAGACCGGGGATGATATTCCCCATGCCCTGGATGAACTCAATCGGGCCGTGGCCTTCTGAGGAGTCAATGACTTCACCATCCACGGTCAGCGTATACTCCAGGCTGACCACCTGCCCATCGGTGACCACGCGGCTCTCGTTTGTCTTGCTCATACTTTCCTCCAAACAAAAATCTATCGGCCTCGCACCTCTCTTCTGACCGATTGGGACAGGAAGTCAGCGCGAGAACGGTGCTCCGATTGTATCACGTTTTGAGCGCACCGCACGCGAATTCGCCGCATCAGAGGCACAAAGAGAGAAAACTTCCCTTCCTGGAAGATTCCCTTTCTGCCCCGGTGCGTTCATGGCTTGTCCTTCGCTGACAGGCTGGAAAGCCTGTCCTGCAGCGATCTGCCTTCCCGACGGGCTGAAAAGCCCGCCCTACGGCCGTCTGCCGTCCGCAGTCGCCATTCGTTTATTCGTTCCCCGATTCGTTGGCGGCCCACCTTGCTGGAAAGCCCGCCCCATCACCGTCCACCGTCCCTTCGCGGTCTGCGGTCTGCCGTCTGCAGTCGCCATTCGTTTATTCGTTCCCCGATTCGTTGACGGTCCACCTTGCTGGAAAGCCTGCCCCATCACCGTCCACGGTCTACCGTCCATCGTCCATTTCCTCCCGCGGTCTGCCGTCTGCCGTCCGCAGTCTGTATTCGTTTATTCGTTCCCCATT
>JAGHYK010000140.1 GCA_017743695.1 Chloroflexota bacterium | reverse complement strand
AGGCTCTGCCTGGTCCAGCAAGGCCGACCGCAGGTCGGCGGTACAGCGGTTGGCCACCCCATCTCGCCAGATTACGGCAATAATTTGTTAAACTTCATAATGTCGTGCTACAGAATACTGGTTAGATGACCAGATTGAACAGATAACCGGTCATGATGATTGCCAGCGCAACTGTGCCGATGAAGATGGCGATGAGTTGCGGCTTGAGCACGCGGCGCAGGATGACCATCTCCGGCAGGCTGAGCGCCACCACCGACATCATGAACGCCAGCACCGTGCCAAGCGCCGCGCCTTTTTCCATCAGCGCGCTGACGACGGGGATGATGCCCGCCGCGTTGGAATAGAGCGGCACACCCAAAAGGACGGCAGCGGGAACGCTCCACCAGGCCTGCTTGCCGAGAATGCCCGCCAGCGCGCTTTCGGGGACGTAGCCGTGAATCCCCGCGCCGATGGCGATGCCCACAATGACATACAGCCAGACCTTGCCGACGATTTCTTTCGTGCTTTGCCAGGCAATTTGAAATCGCTCAGTCCAGGTGGGCTGTTCGGGCAGGTTTGCGCCCTTGCCGACCTTGATTTGCCAGACGAAATCTTCCACGTAGCGTTCGAGTTTCAGCCACCCGATGACGACGCCCGCCACGATGGCAATGGTCAGCCCGGAGAGGAGATACAGCCCGGCGATTTTCCAGCCGAACAGACCGAACAACATCACCAGCGCCACTTCATTGACCACCGGCGCGGCGGTCAGGAAGGAAAAGGTCACGCCCAGCGGAATACCCGATTCCACGAAGCCGATAAAGAGCGGCACCGCGGAACACGAGCAGAACGGCGTGATGACGCCCAGCGCCGCCGCCAGCACGTTACCCACGCCTTCGCGTTTGCCGCCCAGCCAGGCGCGGGTTTGTTCCGCGCTGAAGAAAGAGCGCAAGAGGGTGATGAGAAAAATCATGCCGCCCAGCAGCAGGATGATTTTCGGCACGTCATAGAAAAAGAACGCCAGCGACTCGCCCAGATGTGAATCTTTCGGCAGAGCCAGCAAGCCGTAAGCAATCCAGTCCGCAAAGGGTTGGATGACGTTGTAGAGCGCGAACCAGATCACGGCGGCAATGGCCACCAGCGCCCAGGAGCGCGCGTCGGCGCTGGAGAAGGGCGTTTTTTCTTGCTTGGTCAGGTCAGTTTGCATTTGTGAATCTCCTTTTGTGATGCGTCCCATCGGAACGCTTTATTCATAAAATCGAATATAGTCTGCCAAAAAAAGAGCCTACAGGCGAATCAGCCTCGGCTCGGAGTCGGCGGCGCAATTGGGGCAGGTGCAGGCGTTGACCTTTGTGGGCCGCGCAGGCTGGACGCCGGTCACTTTCCGCATCGCATCCATCACCGCAAAAATTTCGGGGCGAATGACGCGGTAGTAGATGTTCAGCCTTTCGCGGCGCATCTCCAGCAGCCCCGCTTCACGCAAGACCATCAATTGTTGCGAAATATATGCCTGGCGAAACCCCAGCAAGGCTTCCATGTGACAAACACATGCTTCCCCTTCCCGCAAGAGGTCCAAAATCGCCAGGCGCACCGGATGCATTAAGGCTTTGTATAACCTGCTTTCCTGCTGATACGTTTCCATCGCTCACCTGTATTCAATTTCTTGAATATATTATAGCTCTCCAGAATGCCTGACCAGTGAAGAATGTCATGGGATTGTCACAATCTGGGTAACTACTCAGTCATGTCATTGCGAGCCGTTTTTTGGCGAAGCAATCTCCCGTTTATCAGGCCAGCTTGACCGCTTGGGGATTGCTTCGTCGCAAAGAACGCTCCTCGCAATGACAAACACAACAGTTTTGATGCAAGACTGAACAGTTACCAATCTGGGGGGAAAGGTTAACTTTTGTGCCCGACAGGCCGACCTGTTGTGGGAAAAGAAAGCCTGCTTTCCGGAGGCCCTTCTCAGGCTGTGCTTTCGCTCACCCAGGCCGCATATTCGGGGAGGGCTTCGCTGACCGTCAGCGCAAAGATGGCCGGCAGTTCGTAGGAATGCATCTGGCGAATGGCCTGCTCCAGGGCCGAATATTGTTCGGCGGTGGTTTTGAACAGGATGCGATATTCCGGCGCATGTTCTACCTGCCCCTTCCATCGGTAGTAACTTTCGATGGCAGAAATCTGGGCGCAGGCCGCCAGCCTTTGCTCGACCATCGTCCGCGCCAGGCGCTGGGCTTCCTCCAGGGTGTCGGTCGTGGTGATGACGGCGATCAGGCGCATCGCTCTCCTCCTACGGCTGATAATGGATCAGGGCATAGAGATACGGTTTCTGCTGCACATAGTCAATGCCCACCAGCCAGGCCCGCCAGTCTGCAGCGCCGCTTTGGGTTTCGGGCTTGAAAACCGTGTAAAAGTTGAGGTTCTGATATTCGGCTGGCCACGGGGAGGAAATGCCACGCAGCACGGAGGCATCGTTGCAATATAGCTGATACGAAGCGCCGAAGACCTCCTGGAGCCGCGGTGTGACCACGCTTTTGAAGGATCCCGTCAGGGGTTTGCCACCCATGCCGACTTTTCCCCATGGGATGGGGTAGGTGCTCCAAAAGAGATAGCGCGCATATAGCTCCAGAAAGTTATAGGGCGTGCCTCTGGCCGTCAGACGCACGGTAACCCCGTGCATCGGGCTGATCAGGGAAGCGAAGGTTTTGCCATCCAGGCTTTTGATCGCATTCGCCAGGGTCTCGATCAGCGGGCGGACACGCTCATCGCGGCAGAAAGCATCCGCAGGGACGTATTCCACCACATAGTATGAGCTGATCCAGCCCGTTCCGCCACCGCTACGGCGCACCTCATACCATAGCCGGGGCATGGTGCCGACGGTGCGGCCGGTCAGTGGGATGTTCTTCTGCTGAGCAGCCAGCGCACCCACGATGCGGCTTTGCAGCTCGGGGCGCGAGCGCATGTGCAGCGTGCCCCTGTCCGGTACGTTCACCAGGGCATAGGTGAGAGGAAACGCTGTGGCCGTTGGGGAGAAGGTGGGAGAGGGGGCGGAGGGAGTCCCTGTGAGCGGGGGCGTCGCGGTCGCCGTGGATGGAAACGGGGTGACCGGGCCGCCGGCGCTGGCCAGTCTGCCAGGCAGCAAGAGGAAAAGCAGCCAGGCGGAAATGAGCATCCAGAGGGCGCGTTTCATGAGGCGCCTCCTGCCTGGGAGGCTTCGGCGCGCATTTTATCTGCCACTTTCTTCGCCACCATGCTGAAGCCTGCGGCCGGGCTGGAGATGGTCGCCAGCACAACGTCCAGAATATCGGGGGCGATGCGACGGAGATTGCGCAGTCTTCGCTCCAGAAAGGAGACATCCGGCTCGGGTTTGCGAATTTCTGTCTCCAGCTCCTGCAGTTCGGCGCGGGCATCGGCCTTTTCGGCAGGCAGCAGGTTGGGGTGTTCAGCGATCTGCCGATAGACCGGCTCGAAGGGGGAAGAGGAGGGGAGGGCGACATTCCCATCACCGGTAATGATGATGTTGCCGCTGGCATTCCCGCCGATGAC
Source organism: Chloroflexota bacterium (assembly GCA_017743695.1). GTDB lineage: Bacteria > Chloroflexota > Anaerolineae > Anaerolineales > Villigracilaceae > 630D-37. The sequence continues at coordinate 3,040 of JAGHYK010000140.1, read as the reverse complement.
CACACTGCGATCACCGGCCTGAATCGAGGAACGGGGTTTACGTGGCTTACTCATGAGACCTCCTGTGGGTTTTCAGGGGCAATGACCGGACGGAAACCGAGATCATCGTTGAACGTGAGAGGGATGGACCAGTTACAAAACGAGGCGCGAGCGAACCACTGATAGCCGATCCATGAGCCACCGCGTACCACCCGGTAGCGATGGTCCTCGTCATACCAGACGCTCGTCCATTCCCAGACGTTGCCGCTCATATCCCATGCTCCGACGGGGCTGACTCCCTGGGGATAGGTGCAAACCGCGGTGGTGCCGCCAAGGCCGGAGGAAGAATGGGGTGCAGCTTCCCAGGTGTTGGCGGCGTGGCGCAGGAATTCGTCTCCCCAGGGATATTCCCAGCCTTCGGTGCCTCTGGCTGCGCGCTCCCATTCCTCTTCGGTTGGCAGGCGAACGACATAACCCGGTGGGATGGAAATGATCTGCGTGTTTAACCAGCGGCAATAGGCCTCGGCCTCGTACCAGTTGATGCCTACCACGGGGCAGATAGGATTCCCCAGTTCCGGGTTGTGCCAGTAGTAGGGGGCGTTGCGCTGGGGAGGCGGACGGTGTTCGAGCCAGTCGCGCTCGATGGCGTCCAGGCGACGTGCATCATATTTCCCGCTGCGCCATTCCCATCCTGCTTCGCTCCAGAATTCCCGTCGCTGATAGCCGCCGGCCTGGACGAAGCGGGCAAATTGCAGGTTGGTGACGGGGTAACGGGCGATCCAGTAACGATACGGGATGCGCCGCGCTTCCTTTTTGCGCCCAAACAGGAATTCACCCGGCGGCACCTCGACAAAGCGCTCCAGGTCCGGCGGCCGCCATCCCAGACTTCCCAGGATCAGGCCTGCCTGACGACGGAGAGGACCCTGCGTTTTTTCCGATTGCATCACCGGGATCAACGCCTGGATGACGTTTTCACGGGTACCCGGAGGAACGCCTCCTGGCCAGGTATCCAGCACGGCCTTACCGGCCATGAGAATTGCCTCTGCTTCGTTCCCATTTTGCACCTTGAGCAATGCTTCTACCACTTCGCCGGCCACCTTTGGAAGCTGCTGGCGAATTCCCAGATAGGCGATGGCCAGCAGGATCACTTCATGCCAGGATTGCTCAGTGATATAGGGACGGATTAGCTCGATGATCGGTTTGGCGTTCCCATGACCATGCAAGGCAATGGCAACGGCGGCCAGATATTCCTCGAAGGTCAGATGAATAAAACCGTATTCTCCCGGTCCGCGTTCAACCAGGAGCGCCGCGTGATCGCGCACATCTTGCAGAAACTGGCGCGCTGCCTGTCCTGGGTTGAGTTCACCTTGCTCATAGAAGAGCTGTTCCAGTTTGCGGCGCATGTCCTCCACTTTGACAAGGCCCATGCCTGGATTCACCTGGTGCATCCAGAGCGCCAGCGGCGCCAGGACGCGAACCGTCTGGATTTCATCCAGTTCGCGACTGGGAGCGCGGCCGCTCAGGCTGCGGGCGCGATTCCAGGTAGAGAGCAGGGTTTTGATGTATTCATCGTAAAGCTGTACGCGTCGCTCCGGCAGCGTGACTCCCTGGCGCTTCATCAGTGCCAGGATGGTGAGCAGCAACGGGGTGGCTGCCAGGCGCCGAATGCCGGCATTGCGCCGGATCGCTTCCAGAAGTTCCCGCTTTTCCTGCTCGGCGTCGGCGTGGGCGACGATGGTATCCCCCTGGGCCTGTTTTTCCAGCGCCAGAGTCCATCGCTCCACAAAGGCCTGGATGTCGTCCTCGTCGAAATCTACCAGTGTGCACTCGATCAGGCCCTCTGCAACCGGACGCACAGCGCGATAGCCGACCACGCGGCTGGTGAGCACAAATTTGTTGCCGGCGCGGCGGTGGAAGGTGTAGAAATCCACCACCCGCTCGACAACGGTGCTGCGCAGGTTCAGGTCGCGCACCTCGTCCAGGCCATCCAGCAAAATCATGGCGCGCCCGCTGCGCAACGCCTCGTTCAGCATGGAAGCCATGGGCAGGTCAAGGCCGATCTCATCAAAGTAGTGGGTGACAAAATCATCCAGGCGGACATCGCCCCGTTGCAGGGCATTGGCGTAAGCTGCCAGAGGCAACAGGATGGGCAGCCGATGCCCCAACCCCAGCGCCGGTCCTTCCCCTTTGGCCAGGCGTAAGGCGAGATATTTGAGAAATGTGGTTTTGCCGGCGCCGGGATCGCCGAGGATGATCAATCCATCCGTGTTTTGGAGCAATTCAAGGAGCGAAACGCTGCGCCCGAGTTGCCAGGTACGTCGTTCTGTGCCGTCCAGGACATCGCGGCCGGCCAGCAACGTATCCCGTTTCCAGGTTTCCCCTTCTGGAAGCTCCATACGCGCCTTGAGGGGAATGTAGAGGTCCAGCAGGGCCAGGCGCAACGGAATGCGATCCGAGACCCCCATGCCTTTGAGGTTCAGGTAGGAGTGGCGATCTATGATGTATTCCAGGTAAACCTGGGTCGCTCGGGTGAGGTTTGCTGGCGCAGTATGGCCTTTCCAGAATTGCTCTGCCAGCACAACCGTCTGCGCATGGATGATGGTGCTCTGGTGAACATCGCCGGCGACGGTGAGGCTCTGATCGCCGGTTTGAATCGAAAGCGAGGCATCTTCTACCTCAAGAGGGGCGGCCTGCTCCAGCAAGGATTTCAATTCTGCTTCCAGCGCCTGTCTCTTCTCCTGCACAAAGGCTTCGCCCAGTTCATCCTGCAAAATCTCTAAGGATGCAATCTTGGCGCGCAACCGGGCGATGCGTTGCTGGAGATCGTTCATGAAATTGTCCTCCGAAACCGCGGAATTCTACGAGAAAAAGAATGCTTTTTTAATCTTACCACAAATTCGGGCGCAGGGAGGAGCGTTCAGCGGAGAGCGTTGGTTGGGCACATTCCCCTCGACAGGCCGCAAAGCCCATCCTGCCACTGTCCAAGCGCAGTCTGCCGTCGCTTCTATCGGTCTGACGGGCTGGAAAGCCCGTCCTACGGCTCTTCACGGTCTATTGTCCA
>JAGHYK010000139.1 GCA_017743695.1 Chloroflexota bacterium | reverse complement strand
GCAACGCAGGCGCCGGCAACAGAAGCTCCAACCCCCGCAGCTACCGAAGCGCCTGCCCAGAGCGTGACCATTTCGTTCTGGGAACAGGAAGGCGAGGAAGTGGATGTGTTCCTGGATCGATTGATCGCTGAGTTTGAGGCCGCAAACCCGAACATAAAAGTCGAACGCACGCACTATGATAACGAGGCGCTGCGCGATCAATTCCAGACGGCAGCCCTGGCCGAAGCCGCACCGGAAGTGGTACGCGTTCCGAATGACTTCGCCGGCCCCTTCAGCAAGCTGGATATTATCGCGCCGGTAGATCAGCTTTTCGATCAGGCGTTCCTGTCACAGTTCTTTGAAGGCGCGCTGCAGCCGGCCATGGTCAGCGGTGTGCTCTGGGGCGTGCCTGATAACTATGGCAATCACCTGATGCTGCTCTATAACAAGAGCCTTATCCCAGAGGCCCCCAAGACCTTTGAAGAGCTGATCCAGAAGGCCAAAGAACTGACCAAAGGCGAGGTTCAGGGTTTTGCCTACAACCTGAACGAGCCATTCTGGGGCGCCGGCTTCTACGGTGCTTTCGGCGGTTGGCCGCTGGATGAGAACGACAAGCCTCAATTCAACAATGAGGCGTTCATTAACTACCTGAAGTTCGTCAAGCAGCTCAAAGATGAGGGCGTTGTTCCGCAGGAATGCGACTACAACTGCGCCGATACGCTCTTCAAAGAGGGCAAAGCGGCGATGATCATCAACGGTGACTGGTCGCTTGGCGGCTATGCCGAAGCCCTGGGTGATAAGTTAGGCGTTGCCCCGGTGCCGCCCATCAATGGGAAACCCTATACCGAGATGACCGCTGGCAAATATTTCATGGTCTACAAAGGCGTGTTGAAAGATCCGGCCAAGAAAGAAGCGGTGGTCAAGTTTATCACCTTCATGACCTCGGCGGATGTGCAAAAGCGCTGGTTGGATCAATTCAAGCGTCTGCCTTCCAATAAGGAGATAGCCAAAGACCCAAGCATCACCAGCGATCCCATCCTGGCTGGTTCCATGGCGGCGCTGGCAAATGGGCGCGGTATGCCGGCTGCGCCGGAAATGCGCTGCGCCTGGGATGCCTGGCGGCCGAACCTGGAGGGCGTCATGGCCGGCACCATCACACCTGAAGATGCCGCCAAGGCTGCTCAGCAGGCCGCAGATGAATGCGTAGCCACCCTGAAGTAACCAAAAAGCACTTTGAGGGGAGCTTCGGCTCCCCTCTTTTATTCTGGAGGAGAAAATGGCGCGCAAGTATTTCCCTGTAGCTCTCTGGGCAACGATCGTTCTGGCGCTCTACTTCCTGTTACGGGCGTTATTCCAGCCCCATCTTTCCGGCATTTCACTCACGCCCCAAATCGTGATGGCCCGCGCGCAGGAGATCGCCTTCTTTGTTCTGGCAATCGCCGCCGGGATCGGCATGGTGGAGCTCTATCTCTACCAGATTTTCTTTCGCTCTCCCCGCAGCCGCCTGACAAATGCCCTTGTGCGCTTGATCCAGGCGATCTTCGCACTCTTCGCGTTTCAACTCATCGTCCTTTTCTTTGACCTCACCGATCTGTTCCGTTTGCCGGAGGGCACCCTGAAGGCATTCTTTTCGATGCCGCTCACCTTAAGCTCCTGGCTTCGGGAGAGATTGCTCCAGAGTAATTTCGTCTCTCAGGAAAACGCTTCGCTTGTCAGCAATTTGCTGCTTTTCGGCATAGGGATTGCGCTGTTTATCCTGATTCACCAGATGACACAACCGCGTACCAGCCGATTGGGATTTGCCTATTTGCTGGTGGCTCCTGCGTTCATCGGCGTCCTTTTCCTGATCGTTTACCCCTTTCTCTTCGAGATCAAACTGGCCTTCTCCAATGCGTCGCTGGGCACACAGGCCACGAAAAACGCTTCTTACGGCTTGATATATGGTTGGGAAAACCTGAAAACTCTTTTTACCGGTAATGTGGCGAAGGATGCCAAATTTCTGGAGGTATTCTGGCGCACTATCTTGTGGACGGTCATCAACGTCACCTTCCATGTCACCGGCGGAATGATCCTGGCCCTGTTATTACATCGCCCGATGAAACTACAGGGCTTCTACCGCACCCTGCTGGTATTCCCCTGGGCAATCCCAACCACCATCGCAGCGATGGCCTTGCGCAATGAGTTTGATCTGCGTTATGGTTTTTTCAACATCATGCTCTCGAACATCCATAACTTTTTTAGCGATCTGGCATCCCAGGCGGGGATGCTGGCCCCCGCTTTCGGTTGGCTGGCAGCACATATTGGACCGGTTTCCTGGAAACAGGATCCCTTCTGGGCCTTTGTCTCTGTTCTGATCACCAACATCTGGTTAGGAATCCCCTTTATGTCGGTGGTCATTCTGGGAGGGCTACAGAGTATTTCGCATGAATATTACGAAGCCGCAGAAATGGACGGGGCATCGAAGTGGCAGATGTTCCGCCATATTACGCTCCCCCTGCTACGACCGGTGCTGACTCCCGCTATTATCCTTGGGGTGATCTGGACCTTCAACAAGTTCGACGTCATCTACCTGATCACCCAGGGAGGGCCTCAAGAGAAAACGGATATTCTGGTTTCTTCGATGTATAAAGCCGCGTTCCAGTTTTACCGTTATGGGTTTACGGCGATGTTTGCTCTGGTGATCTTCTTGATCCTTCTTGCCTTCACCGTGATTTACCTTCGTGTGACCGGTGGTCTCAAAGCCACAACCGAATAGGAGGTATCATGTCCGCTCTCCATCCTGTGATCCGTTTTTACCGCTGGTTCTTCTTTCGCGCCCGCGGAGATAGCCCCTTCAAGCGGTTGTTGATTCATCTGGCGCTGATTTTTGCCAGCCTGATCGCCGTATATCCGGTACTCCGCGTGGTCACCATTTCGCTCCGCCCGAATGACACGCTGCTGACGACCAGCCTGCGCATCATCCCGGAAAACGCCACCCTGGAAAACTATCGCGCCGTGCTTTTTGGGGAGCCGGAGAAACACCGCCAGTCAGACTTTTTCCTCTGGCTCTGGAACTCGTTTTCCGTCGTGATAGTTACCTCGATCATCAGTGTGGCCCTGGCGGCCCTGAGTGCGTATGCATTTTCCCGCTTCCGCTTCCCAGGACGCAATCCGGCGCTGGTCTTCCTCTTCACAACCCAAATGATTCCGGCCGGCATGTTACTCCTGCCTCTCTTTGTCATGCTGGTTCGTCTCAAGATGATCAATACTTCCCTGGGATTGATCATTGCCTATTCCGTCTCATCCGTCCCTTTGACAATCTGGACACTGAAAGGCTACTATGACACCATCCCGTTAGACCTGGAAGAGGCGGCCTTGATAGACGGGGCTTCGCGGATGCAGGTTTTGACCCGCATCATCCTGCCCCTTTCCAGCCCTGCGCTGGCTATCGCCTTCCTGTTCAGTTTCATGGGAGGCTGGAGTGAATATCTGGTGGCGCGTGTTGTGTTGCAGAAAAATGAGCTTTTCACCTGGCCTTTGGGAATTTTCACTTACGCTCAACAATTTACCGTTTCCTGGGGCAAATTTGCTGCCGCTTCCGTTTTGATCGCGATTCCGGTCATGGCTTTGTTCCTCTATTCCTCCAAATGGCTCATTTCGGGCCTGACACTCGGCTCTGTAAAGGGATAATATGCGCACTTTCAGAATCATCTTTACCCTCATCCTGCTATTCTCCACCCTGAGCGCATGTGCTGCGCCGGCAACCACGATTTCCACCCCTTCCGTTCCTGCCACTGTCCCGGCGACTGCCAACGCCTCACCCGTTGCTGACGCCGATGTGCTCTATCTGAATCTGATGTGGCATCAGCATCAACCCCTTTATTACAAAGATGAGCAGGGAGTATATACTCGCCCGTGGGTGCGGGTACATGCGACCAAGGATTACTACGACATGGCAGCAACCGTTGCCCGCTATCCTTCGGTACATGTGACTTTTAACCTGACCCCGGTGCTGATTCGCCAGCTTGACGATTTCACCCATGGCGCCAAAGATCGCTACTGGGTACTTTCGGAAAAGCCAGCCGCCTCCCTCACCCCCGAAGAAAAAGAGTTCATCCTGCGGCGCTTTTTCGATGCCAACTGGGATAAGGTGATCCGCCGCTTCCCAGGCTACCGGGCATTGTTAGACAAGCGCGGCGGTACCGATGATGAAGCTATCGCCCGCGCCTTGAATACATTTACCGAACAAGATTATCGTGACCTGCAAATCTGGTTCAATCTGGCCTGGATCGATCCGGATGAGCTGGGCAAAGCACCACTGAAAGCACTGGTGGAAAAAGACCACGGTTTTGCGGAAGAAGACAAGGCCATCCTGTTCGGAGAGATACGCCGTATCTTGCAGGAAGTGATCGCAATCCACAAAGAACTCCAGGACCGCGGCCAGATTGAAGTGACCACGACCCCCTATGCCCACCCGATTTTGCCCCTGATCTACGACACCAATCTGGCCCTGGTGGGGAATCCAGGCGCCGATATGCCTCAACGTTTTTCTTATCCTAATGATGCCATTGCCCATCTCAAGCGCAGCGTAGAAATTTACGAGCAGCATTTTGGCCGTGCCCCGCGTGGATTGTGGCCGGGAGAAGGAGCAGTAGCGCAAGAAATTGTGCCTTTAGTTGCCAAAGCCGGCTATCAGTGGATGGCAACAGGGGAACCAGTGCTGGCGCAATCCCTGGGGATCGGCAATTTCACCCGTGACAGCCGTGAAACAGTCCAGGAAGCCGACGCGTTATACCGCCCCTACTACGTCGTGGACGCAAAAAGCGGCGCGCGTGTCGCCGTCTTCTTCCGAGACTGGACGCTTTCGGATAAGGTTGGTTTCACCTATTCGGGTATGCCCGGCGATAAAGCAGCCCAAGACCTGATCAACCGCCTGGAAAACATCCGCAGCCGCCTCAAGGCAGAAGGCGCAAAGGGACCCCACATCGTCAGCATTATCCTCGACGGAGAGAACGCCTGGGAATATTATGACAACGATGGAAAACTCTTCCTGAATACGCTTTATCGCCTGCTTGCCGAGAGCAAAACCATCAAAACGGTGACCCCCTCCGAATATCTGGCAATGTTCCCAGAACAACGCACCTTAGAACGTCTCTATCCAGGCGCATGGTTCAGCCCCAATTACGATACCTGGATCGGCGAAGCGGAAGAAAAACAGGCCTGGAATTACCTTGCCCAGGCACGCTATGACCTCTCGAAGTACGATATGCTCAAAACACGCCAGGCCAGCCCAGAGGCCATCGCTCAGGCCCTGGACTACATGTACCTGGCAGAAGGTTCTGACTGGTTCTGGTGGTATGGAAGCGACCAGGATTCCGGCCAGGATGAGTATTTTGATCAGGGCTTCCGTGCTTTGCTGGCCAGGGTGTATGAGTCGCTGGGTGAGCCAGTACCCGCCTATGTCAACGTCCCCATCATCCCCAAAAAGCCGGCTAAGGCAGAGCAGGAGGTGCAGGGCCTCTCAACGCCGGTGATAGATGGGAAAGATGAACCAGGAGAATGGGCCCAGGCAGCCGTGTTCACCGGGGGCGCCCAGGCTTCTGCCCCCAGCCTGGCTTACGCCTACGACGCCAACGCCCTCTACCTCCGCCTGAACGCTCCCCAGCCCTTCTCCGATGCCTTGCGCGTCGGCATCTACATCGCCTCCCCACACAGCGCTCAGCTCTTCGCTCTTTCGCACGATCCTGAACCCATCGCTCTCGGCATCGCGGCCACGCACCTCTTTGAGTGGGATGGAGGCCAATTCCTGGCCTATCAGGCCGGAAAAGAAGGCTGGGTAGGCGGTAATCCTTCCGGAAAGGCCGCTCAAGGGGCACAAACGTTTGAGGCAGCCATTCCGTGGGAAGCCCTGGGAGAGCTGGAAGCAGGGGATGATCTGCGAATGGTCGTTCTCGTCCAACCGCTGAACGTGAGCCTGCCCTTTCAGGGCCCGGCGCAGATCGTCTTGCCCGATCTCGGCACTTCGACCCTGATCCTGGAGATCCAGGACCCGGAGCACGATGATTTTGGGCCGGGTACTTACGTCTATCCCACCGACTCCGTATTCAAGGCCCAGGTCTTCGACCTCAAGAGCTTTCGTGTCGCCTACGATGACAAAAACCTGATCTTCAAGTTCGCCTTCTATGGTCCGATCCCGAACCCATGGGGATCGCCCAACAATCTTGCGCTGCAAACGCTGGATGTCTACGTGGATAAAGACCCCGGCACCGGCAGTGGGGCGCGCCTGCTCCTTCCTGGACGCAATGCGGCATTGCAGGCCGGGAATGGTTGGGAATATGCAATTTGGGCCGAGGGGTGGACACCCCAAATCCTTACCCCTGATCCCCAAAGTGGCACCCCCAAGCAGGTGACCGGTGTTTCTTTCAAGATAATCGTAGATCCGGCAGCGCGCACGGTCACACTGCGCGTGCCCCGTCAGGTCTTCGGCGAAGGCGATCCTGCCCGATGGGGTTATCTGGCTGCTGTCCTGAGCCAGGAAGGTTTCCCGTCAACCGGCGTGTGGAGAGTGCGTGACATCAACCCTTCGGCCTCGCAGTGGCGCTTCGGCGGCGCGCCTGCCG
>JAGHYK010000138.1 GCA_017743695.1 Chloroflexota bacterium | reverse complement strand
TATAATCCTTTGCGGAGGATTTGAAAATGATGCGATTTGATCGCTTTACAGAACGCGCTCAAGAAGTAGCCCAACGAGCTGCGGAGATCATCCAGCGCTATGGACATACGCAGATTGATACCGAACATATTTTACTGGCGCTGTTAGAACAACCGAACGGGATTGTGCCGCAAATCCTGGAACGTCTGGAAGTGGATACCGAGGCGCTGATCGCCCGCCTGGATGCCACACTGCGCACCACCACACGCGCCCACATCTTCGCCGGCGGCATTGGTCAGATCTTTATCACCCCACGCGTCAAGCGCATTATTGACCTGGCCAACGAAGAAGCCAACCGTTTCCAGGACGAATTCATCTCCACCGAGCACATTTTCCTGGCCATTCTTACCGAACGAAACACCCCGGCCGCGCGCTTGTTAGAGAACGCCGGCATCACCCGCGAGCGCGTCTATGAAGTCATCCGAGAAATGCGCGGCGGGCAACGCGCAACCTCTCCCCAGGCCGAAACACGCTATCGCGTGCTGGAGAAATACTCGCGCGATCTGACAAAGCTCGCCCGCGAGGGCAAGCTCGATCCCGTCATCGGGCGCGATCACGAAATCCTGCGCGTGATCCAGATCCTCTCGCGGCGCACCAAAAACAACCCGGTGCTGATCGGCGAGGCCGGCGTGGGCAAAACAGCCATCGTCGAGGGCCTGGCGCAGAAGATCGTCGCCGGCGACGTCCCCGAAATCCTGGTCGGCAAGCGGGTGCTGGCCCTGGACCTGGGCGCGATGATCGCCGGTTCACGCTTCCGTGGCGATTTTGAGGAACGCCTGAAGGCGGTGATCGAAGAGGTACAACGGGCTCGTGGCGAAATTATCCTGATGATTGACGAACTGCACACCGTCGTCGGCGCCGGCGCCGCTCAGGGCGCAATGGATGCTTCGAATATGCTCAAACCCGCTCTGGCGCGCGGCGAACTGCAATGCATCGGCGCGACCACCCTGGATGAATATCACAAGTACATCGAGAAGGATGCGGCCCTCGAACGGCGATTTGCTCCTGTCTATGTGGATGAGCCGAGCGTCGAAGAAACGATCCAGATTCTGCGTGGGCTGCGCGATCGCTACGAGGCCCATCACAGAGTGCGCTTTTCCGATGAGGCCCTGGTGGCCGCCGCCCGCCTCGCTGACCGCTATATCACCGACCGCCGTCTGCCCGATAAAGCGATTGACCTCATAGACGAAGCCGCCGCCAAGCTACGCGTGGCGCTTTACTCCCTGCCTCCTGAGCTTAAGGGTTTGAAAAACGAGATCGAACGCCTGCGCGCCGAAGAGGAGCAGGCCGGCCTGGAACGGGATTACGAACGCGCCGCCCAGAAAAAAGTGGAACGTCTGCGCCTGGAAGAGCAATTCCGTCAGCTCCGGGAGCAATGGGAACACGAACAGCAACTGGACGATGTGGTAGATGTGGATGATATTGCCGAGGTCGTGCACCAGTGGACGGGGATCCCGGTGGCGCAAATGCTGGAAACCGAGGCCGAAAAGCTCCTGCATATGGAGGAGCGCCTGCACGAACGCATCATTGGGCAGGACGAGGCCATTCATGCGATTGCCGATGCCATTCGCCGCGCCCGCTCTGGCCTGAAAGACCCGCGACGTCCGATTGGTTCGTTCATCTTTATCGGCCCTTCGGGTGTGGGAAAGACCGAGCTGGCCAAGGCCCTGGCCTGGTTCCTCTTCGATGATGAGGATGCGCTGGTGCGGATAGATATGTCCGAATATCGCGAGCAGCACACCGTCAGCCGCCTGTTTGGCGCTCCACCGGGTTATGTGGGCTACGAGGAAGGCGGTCAATTGACCGAGGCGGTACGTCGCCGCCCGTATCGTGTGCTGCTGTTCGATGAGATCGAGAAGGCGCATCCGGAAGTCTGGAATGCGCTGCTGCAAATCCTGGATGACGGGCGCATGACCGATGGGCAGGGCAACGTGGTGGACTTCCGCAATACGGTGATCATCATGACCTCTAACCTGGGCACGGAATTCGTGCGCAAAGGCGGCGCCCTGGGCTTTCTGCCACGCGCTGAAAACAGCGAAGAACAGGAAGCACACGAAAAAATCGAACGCGCCCTCAAGAGCACTTTCCGTCCGGAATTTCTTAACCGCATTGATGAGATCATCATCTTCTCGCCGCTTTCTCTGTCAGATATGGAGCGTATTGTGGACCTGCAAGTCAAGGAAGTGCAGCAGCGGCTGGAAGAGCACAACATCCGGCTCACCCTGAGCGACGCCGCTCGTTCCTGGCTGGCACGCGTGGGCTATGACCCGGCCCTTGGCGCCCGCCCCCTGCGCCGTGCAATTCAAAAACATCTGGAAAGCCCACTCTCGATCAAGCTCCTGAGCGGCGAACTGCCCCCCCACAGCGTGATTCAAGTGGACCTGGACGAGGCCCAGCAAAAGCTCACCTTCCAGGTCGCTCCGACGCCTGTAGAAGAACAGAACCTGGTCCCTGCCTGATGTTTTTGCGCGGAAGGGAAACCTGTCCGCGGCGCTGATTCGCCAACCGTGGATGGTTTTCCCTGTCCATCGTCCATCCACCGCCCATCTCGACAGGCTGGAAAAGCCCGTCCTACGCGGTCTGCGGTCTGCCGTCTGCTGTCCACGGTTTGCGGTCTATCTCCCCAGGAGTCTTGATTGCTCCGTCACCGCCCCCTTCTTCTCACCCTGCTGATCGCCTTGCTCTGGATCGTCATCCTGAGCGTTCTGGCTGCGCTCCGTCAGCCCCCGCGCACAGATACAGGCAGCACACCCATTCCCCCCGCCACATCCTCTGCTATTCCCCCTTTTTCTCCCTCCCCTTTGCATCCCTCTCCTTCACCGACCGCCGCGCAGGTTAGGAATGTATCTCCTGTGCCCGTTGCGGACCCATACGATCTGAGCTGCCGCCTGAAGGGACTTTGCGGCCTTTCACCATTTGTACCTTCCGCTCCTTTTGAAGTGGGAGCAAAGCACACGTTTTGGGTCTTCGATCTCGATGGCTATCAGGCACATGCGGTTCAAGCCATCCTGCGCCATATCACACCCCATGCATATTTCTGGCTGGAAGAAGCGATCCCTTACGAACCGAACGCCCTGACGACGCTGGCGGAGACGTTCGAGGAGAAAATCTATCCCACCAACCGGGCACTCTTTGGTAGCGAATGGAATCCGGGGATAGATGGCGATCCCCATCTTTATATCCTTTTCACGCGCGCCATCAGTGGGGTGGCTGGTTATTTTTCTTCCACAGACGAGCTCAGTCCACAGGTACATCCCTATTCCAATGCGCATGAAATGTTCGTGCTGAACGCGACTGCACTGAGCCTCTCCTCTCCTGCTACTGCCGACATTCTGGCGCATGAGTTCCAGCACATGATCCATTGGAACATGGATCGCAGTGAATCTACCTGGCTCAACGAGGGGGCAAGTATGCTGGCAGAGCGGGTCAACGGATATGAGCCGGGACATTTTCGCTCTTTCCTGCTCCAGCCCGATCTCAACCTGACCGGCTGGGGCGAAACACCCTCCCAAAGCATTGCTCACTATGGTCAGGCCGACCTTTTCTTGACCTACCTCTACCAGCGACTTGGTCCGCAATTCATCCGCGAGCTGGTCAGCAATCCCCTGGATGGGCTGGAAAGCGTGGATGATACCCTGCGCCGGCTGCCGTTCGCATCCCAATCGCTGAGTGCCGATCAGCTTTTTCTGGATTGGGCGGCTGCGCTGTTTTTGAACGATCCCTCCAGGGAAAGCGGTCGTTATGCTTCCCCCGCCCATGAGAAGCCATCCTCCAGGCGCATCGCAACCTGCCCGGTAGAGAGTTCGGATCAGGTAACGCCCTATGGTTTGGATTTCATCACCATCGCCTGTACGGGGCGCTATCGGCTGCGTTTTGAGGGCGCACCCGAACTTCAACGATTCCCGGTCGCAGCCCATTCGGGTCATGCCATGCTCTGGTCGAACGAATCCAATCTCTCAGATACGCGCCTCACCCACCGCTTTGACCTGCGGCAGGTACCCTCCCCGATCACGCTCACCTACTGGACATGGTACGATCTGGAGGAAAACTTCGATTACGCCTACCTGGAGGCTTCAACGGATGGAAAAAGCTGGGAAATCCTCCGCACTCCCTCCAGCACCGATCGCAACCCGGTAGGAAACGCATACGGCTGGGGATATAGCGGGAAAAGTGGCGCCTGGATTCAGGAAAGCGTAGACCTCTCGCGCTTTGCAGGGCAAATGCTCTGGCTGCGGTTTGAATACGTCACCGACGATGCGATTACCGGTCAGGGGTTGCTTCTGGACGATGTAAGCATTCCTGCCATCGGTTATTTCAGTGATTTCGAGCAGGATGAGGGAGGCTGGGAGACAGAGGGTTTCCAACGCGTTCAGGATACCGTTCCTGTTCCTTTCCGCTTGCTCTGGATCCTCGAAGGAACATCGCCATCGGTGCAGGAAGTGACGCTTTCTGCTGACAACACGGCAGAATTCACATTTCACCTGGACGCCGGTCAGCAGGCTACACTGGTGGTCACGATGCTCTCCCGCCTGACCCATCAAGCTGCGCCCTATCGCTTCTCGATTACGCCCCTCCCTTGATCCCCGAGAGGCTGGCAAACCCGTCCTGCAGCCTTGCCGTCCGCGGTCTGCCATCCATTCGCTGTCCAGTCAAATCCAAAGGAGGAAACATGGAAACGTTCTTGCAGATAGTGATTGCCATCCAAAGCCTGGGGCCAGCCTGGGAAAACCCCATGCGCTTTTTTAGCTTTCTGGGTACAGAACAATTTTTCCTTTTTTTGTTACCTGTTCTTTACTGAAATGTGAATGATGCATTAGGCCTGAGGGTAGGGCTGATCTTACTCACCAGTGGCGCCTTGAACAGCGTGTTCAAAATGCTTTTCCATCGCCCACGTCCGTACTGGATCAGCGAACAGGTGATCCCCATGGCAGCCGAAACTTCCTTCGGCATTCCGTCTGGACATGCGCAGATCAGCATAGGAGTTTGGGGCATGATCGCAGTCTGGATTCGGCGGCTGTGGGTTAGCCTCCTGCTGGCTCTGCTCATTTTCTTCATCGGCCTCTCGCGACTTTATCTCGGCGTTCATTTTCCGCAAGATGTGCTCGCAGGATGGCTCTTCGGAGGTTTGCTGCTTTGGGGATTTGTTCGTCTGGAATCTCCCTTCTTGCGCCTTTTCCGCCGCCTTTCTTTCGGTCAGCAACTTTTGTTTATCTGGCTGATCTCCATCTTCTTGATTTTCAGTGCGATCGCCGTGCGCGCCTGGAACGAAGTGGAAATACCCGTACAATGGGTCCATCTTGCCACGCGCCAGGGCATGGAAGCGCCCACGCCATGGAGTCTGGGAGGGGTCATCTCCCCTGCCGCAGTCTTGTTTGGTTTCGCCGCTGGAGCGCTCTGGGTACAGCGCGCGGGCGGGTCTGTCAGGCCCCATACATGGCGGCAACACGTTCTCCTGTATACGCTGGGATTGCTGGGCATCCTGATACTCTGGATGGGGCTTGGAAGCATCCTGCCAAAAGGTGAGGATGCACTGGCCCTGTTCTTTCGATACATACGCTATGCCTTGATTGGCCTTTGGATAGGAATCGTGCCTTACGGTTTTAAAAGGTGGGGCCGCCGGAGCCTCAATACTCCTGATATAATTCATGCAGTTCAGTAGAAAGGGAAAACAATGACACTGGCACGAGGCACGCTACTACACGGTCGCTATCGGATCATGGAAATCCTCGGGCAGGGGGGAATGGGGGCGATTTATCGCGCCATTGATGAGCGGCTTGGCGTGGATGTCGCAGTCAAGGAAAACTTTTTCACCACCGAGGAATATGCGCGCCAGTTTCGGCTGGAGGCTGTGATCCTGGCCAGTCTGCGCCATCCCAACCTGCCGCGGGTGAGCGATCATTTCGTCGAAAACGATGGACAATACCTGGTGATGGATTACATCGAGGGGGAGGACTTGCGGCAGCGGATGGAACGACTTGGCAGCATTTCGGAAGAAGAAGCCGTGCTGATCGGCGCAGCCGTTTGCGATGCGCTGACATATCTTCACACCCGCAAACCTCCCATCATCCACCGCGACATCAAACCCGGCAATATTAAGATCACTCCGGATGGACACATCTTTCTGGTAGACTTTGGACTGGCGAAAGTGGTGGAGGGCAATCAACTCACTACCACTGGCGCCCGCGCCATGACGCCAGGCTACTCCCCTCCTGAACAGTACGGCACTGCCCGCACCGACCCGCGCACCGACATCTATTCCCTTGGCGCCACGCTCTACGCAGCCCTGACAGGGGTGATTCCGGAAGATGGGCTGGCGCGAGCAATGGGCACCGCCGAACTGACCCCTTTGCGTAAGCGCAACCCAAAAATCTCGCGACGACTGGCTTCTGTCATTGAAAAAGCGATGGCCATTGACCCGGCGGAGCGCTATCAAACCGCTGAGGAATTCAAGCGTGCTTTGCTGGCTGCAAAAGGTATGGGCGAGCGCGAGACCGGCACTTACACGGTTTCCCCGCCCTCCCCCTCTATGCCTGTCTCTTATACACATCT
>JAGHYK010000012.1 GCA_017743695.1 Chloroflexota bacterium | reverse complement strand
CTGCCGTCTGCGGTCCGCGGTCCATCGTCTAATAAACCACCTTCACCCGCGTCCCATAGCCGCGGTTATAGATGGCATCTGCCTGATGGATCGGGCGTGCCCAGCGGAACAGCCATAGCGCCTCCTCCGTGCGCATGTTGATACACCCGTGGCTCATTGGCGTACCGAAATTATCGTGCCAGTATGTCCCATGAAAGGCATGGCCTTTCTCGGTGAAAAAGCATGTCCACGGCACCCCCGGAAGCTCGTAATCGTCAATATCCGCAGCCAGATTTCCATTCCCCATGTGCTTGGAGGGCGTCTTTTCCAGGATGTTGAAATCGCCGGTCGGCGTGCGGGTTGGAATTTCCCCGCGGCGGCGCCGACCGGAAGGGAGGCCGGAAGCGATCTTCGTCTCCAGCACCACCTTGTCGTTCTCGTAAGCGGTCAGCGTCTGCGTCGTCAGGTTGACCTCGATCCGTTTTGCCTCCCAGGGCACCTCTGGCGAGATCGGCGCGTACTCTTCCGGAAAAATCGGGCGCAGGTGGCGCGCCGGCACGAAGTACGGCGGCCTCTCCAAAAGCTCATCGTAAATCCGATACCACGCCTCCCCGTCCGGCCCCTGCTCAATCCCCTCGATCCAGTGGACAGAACCGTAATACAGGCGATAGCGGGGAAACCAACCCTGTAACGCGTTATATCCCAGGGCATTCGTATAGGGCACGGTCACCTCGGCCAGATAGCGTTGCCCTTCCGGGATACTCGAAAGCGGCTCCTGATAGCGGATGCGCACGCGCTGAATGCGCGCCCGATGCACATAGCCGCCCCAAACGCGATACCAGATCGGATTATGGGCCGGCGATTCAGCGACCACCTGATCATAGAGGCGGAGCAGATCGTCCCGATACCAGGTTGCCACAATCGGGCTTTTATCGCTCGGCTCCCGATATGCGCTCACCGAAGCGATGGTCACCCGTCCCCATTCCGCATCGTCGAACGGGTCTTCCCAACCCCAGGTGGGCAAAAAGGCCATCCCTCCCAGGCTGAGCAAGGCGAGCTTCAGCACATCGCGTCGCGAAATGGACATGTCACAATTCTATCATGCGCTTCCTGCGTCTTCCAGCATCATTTGGGCGGCTCGTCGCCCGATCTCCACGGCGAAGTTCGTGCCCCGATCCCAGGGATAAACCTGGCTCATAGAAGCAAAATACAGCCCTGGCAGCGGCGTGCGGATCGGTGGAATGCGCTGCGAATGCCCCACCTCCGGCACCGGTTGCGCGTATTCGCTCTTGAACACCCACACCTTTCGCACCCAATCGGCGCGGAACTTCGGATTGATCCGCTGGAAGGCTGGCAAAAATCGCTCCAAAAGCGCCGCCTCGCTCAGCGAAAAATACTCATGACCCGCTTCCAGATAGTCCCCGGCATAGACAATGTGCTCACCGCCAAAGTGCTCAGGGGAGATGAAATTCGTGTGCTCCACCAGCGCCAGGAAGGGGAATCCGGCCTCCTTTGGCAGGTTGAACCAGTAATATCCCTCTTCTGAAAGTCGTTCGCGCAGGGCCAGCACCATGACCACTGCCCCCATCGAATGCAGGGAGCGCAACCCCTGCAGATAATGTTCAGGAAGAGAAGGACACAGGCGGATCAGCGCCTGAGGCGAAAGCGTGACCAGAAGCTGATCAAAGCCCTGGGCGAGGCTGCCCGACTGCGCCTTCACGACCCACCCGGCGCGTGGATCCCGGTACACGAGCGTCGCTGCTGCCCGGAGCTGGATCGTCACTCCCATCTCGCGCAACCTTTCGGCAAACTGATCGGCAAAACGCTGGAAGCCCCCTTCGAACGTCCCCAGGCGCGTGGTGCGCGCCTTCAAGCGCGCCCACATCCAGGCCATATTCACCCGATCCGCATAGGGGCCGAACTTCCCTTCCAGCAAAGGCCTCCACATCAGCGCATAGGCGCGCCTCCCGGCCCAGCCCTGCATCCAGTCCTCCACGGTATAGCGTTCCAGTGAGCGCCAGTTTGAAGTCAGGCGCAGATACAGCCCCACCAGGCCAAAGCGCAGTTTGGTGATTCCCCATCCCAGGCCGGGGAACATCAGCGCGTGATAGATCGAATCGAAGGGATAAAAACGCCCCTTGTAGTAAACCACCGTATAAGGGCGGCGGAAGATGACCTGCTTTTCCCAGCCCAGCTCGCGGATCAGGCGCAGCATGTGCTGATCGCTGGCGAACCAGTGATGATAAAACTTCTCCACCGACCATTCCCAATGGGGTTCGCGGAAGCCGCTCGCCAGTCCGCCGACCTGATCGCTGGCCTCGAAGATCGTCACCTCATGGCCGGCGCGTCGCAGATCCCAGGCTGCGGCCAGCCCGCCGAATCCAGCTCCGAGGATTGCCACCCTCATTCGTCCTCCTTGACTTCGCGGCGCAAGTCTTCCTGCCAGCGTATCCCCTCACGAGTCAGATAGAAAGCGCCCAGTAGCGTGATCGGTAGCCAGAGCGCCACATGGAGCACCAGCGTATAGCCGGCTGCCGTTGCCTGATCCACCCCATAGGCGCGCAGCACGGCGATCCCCGGCGCATCGAACGTCCCCACATACCCCGGCGCCGAGGGGATCGTCGTTGCCAGGTTGACGATCCCGTTCATCAGCATCAGCGCGAAGAACGACACGCGAAAAGGAAATGCATACATCACGAACCAGTATTTCCCGGTCTCCAGCAGCCATATCCCCAGCGAGACCAGGAACACCATCAGGATATGAAACGGTGAGCGCAGCGATTCCAGCCCGCCCAGGAAGCGCTCCAGAAGGGGCAGAAATTTCTGCTGCAACCGCTGCGGGAAATAGCCCAGGAACGCCTCTGCCAGGCGGAGCGTCTTTTGGGGCACCATGGCGGCGATCAAAAAGGCCAGCCATGCTCCCAGAAAGAGCGCAGTTCCCCCCACGGCCACCTGTTGGATATTCCCGATCACTCCAGAATCGTGCGTCAGGCGTGCCAGTTCAGGCAGGTTGAAGAAGACGAAAGCCAGCATCACCATCCCATCGAAGACGCGCTCGATCACAATCGTCGCCAGCGAGGCAGAAATCGCGACCCCGTAGCGTCGTTTGAGGATCACCGCTCGCAACACCTCACCGGCGCGTGCCGGGTAGATATTGTTCCCCATGTATCCGATGGCGGTGATGGGGAACAATTCGCGGCTGGGGATTTCCTTCAGCGGCGCCAGCAGATAGTGCCAGCGCCAGGCGCGCAGCACGACCGCCAGGAAGTACAACCCGATCCCAGGGATCAACCATCCATACTTTGCTGTTTGCAGTGCCTGCCAGAATGCCTCCAGATGTAACCCGCGCAGGGCGAGCCACAGAAAGAACAGGCTGATGATCACGCCCAGAAAAAACTGCCAGCGTTTCATGGTTCGATGAAATCCTTTCTCCTTGTGTTCACTTTGTCAGAGCCGCTCCCTGTTTGCCCATCATCCATTCATGGAGGATGGAGCGCCCGAGTTGCCGGGCGGTATCTCCTGCCTGGTCCTCTAAAAGCACGACCAGCACCAGCGGCGGGCCAGACCATTCGGGCGGCGTGCCGGCCAGGTACCAGGCCAGGCGTTTTTCTCCATCGTGGCTTTCGGCCAGATATTCCCAAAAGGTTTGCCCAGGGGAGGTCAGATTTCGGGCTAAGGTGGAGGCCTGGGCTGCGGAAAGCACGGTTTGAGCCTCCCCTTCTGCCGGCACGATCACCCATCCCTGTTGTGGCGTGTTCACCGCCAGTACCAGGCGCAGGGGCGGTTTGACCCCGGCATTGTTCAGCGTGGCCGCAAGCGGAGCGATTTCCAGCGGCGTGACGCGCAAAGCGCCTCCCTCTGCAGAATGTCCCAACAACAGCCCCTGGATGCGTTCCACCTCGGAGGGCAGGTAGATACCACTTTTCCCCAGCAACATCTCCTCCCAGGGTAGCAGCAAGTTCCCCGGCGCGTACCGGCCCTGCAGGGCGCGGTTGAGAAAGGGAGCATCGGGTGACTTCATCCAGCCTTCCCATCCTGTTTCCAGTTGATTGGGGTCGAACCAGGGATGAGAGGCCACGGCCAGCACTTCGCCGCTTTGAGGATTCATCAAGACGATGGCGCCGCGGAAATTCCCCAGCTCCTCATCCACCATGCGTTGCCAGGATAGATCCAGGCTAAGGCGCACGTCCAGGCCAGGGGGTGGGGTGCCATAGGCCAGCCGATGCCACCACAGCAGGAGCGCCGGGTTGCCCCGCATTCCCCGCAGCCAGTCATCCAGCGACGCCTCCAGTCCAGCCTGACCATAGACCGGGTGGGTGTAGCCCAACAGGGTGCTCAACGGCGGATAGTGATAGACCCGCTGGTAGCCTCCCGCCTGCGGGAGCGACTCGTTTAACGGGCGCCCCTGGCGGTCGAGCAGGCTGCCGCGGCGCACCAGGCGGTCTGTAAGCGCCCGGCGCGGGTTGTCCGTGCGCGCCAGCAACCCCTCCGCGCGCACCAAGGACCACCAACCGGCGCTCAGCGCCAGCAGGAGGGAAAAGATCAGGAACGCCATCCCCAGATGGGAATAGGGGCGCACATCGGAAATCGGCAACGGTTCGCTATCCGGGTGATGGCTGATCAGGAGCAACAACGTGACGCTGAGCATCCCTGCCAGCAGGGAAGACCCCCCGTAGGAGAACAGGGGTAGGGTCACACCGGTCAGAGGGAACAGGCGCAGGTTGCCCCCCATGATGACCAGTCCTTGCAGGCCGAGGTAGAGAGAGATACCCGTCGCCAGCAGCCGATGGAAGCGCGTGGTTGCATGGAAGGCGATGGTCAGACCACGGAAGAAGAGAAGCGCCCAAAGGGTGAACAGCGCCAGCGCGCCGAGCAGCCCGGTTTCTTCAGCGATGGCGCTGAAAATGAAATCCGAATGCGCAACCGGCACCAGTCCGGGGCTGCCCAGCCCAGGCCCGCGGCCAAAGACACCCCCATTGGCAATCGCCATCAGCGACTGCACGATCTGATAAGCGCTGCCGCTCGGATCCTCCCAGGGAAAGAGCCAGACCTGGATGCGCTGATGCACAATCGGCACGCTGAAATAGCCAATGGCTGCTGCCAGCAACAGGCCAGCCAGGCTCAGGAGTACAATGCGCTTGCGCCCGGTGGCGGCATAGAGCAGGGCAGCATAGAGAAGGAGCATCAGGGAGGCTGTGCCGGAATCGCGCTGCACGATCAGCAGCAAAACCGCGATAGCCGTCACAAGCAGCGTGGGGCGCAACAGGGGAGAGAGCGGCTGGAAGGGCTTCACGTAGCCGGAGAGGTACGCCGCCAGATAGGTGACGAAAAGCAATTTCAGCACTTCGGAGGGCTGGAAATATACCCCACAGCATCCCAGCCAGAGGCGCGGGCCGTTGCCGGCAGGGTTGCGCCCGAGGATGAGCGTCAGAGCCGTGAGAATGATGGCCGCCGTCAGCCACACATACTTGTAGCGTTGAAGCCAGGAAAGCAGGGAAGGATAGAGAATCACCCCACTGCTGGCGAGAAGCCCCACCATCAGCCAGAGGCTCTGCCGCCAGCCCAGGGTGACATCCAGGCGAAAGATGGTCAGCAGCCCCCAGCCACTGAGCAGCGCCAGCAGGGGAATCAGATAAGGATCATGTTCCCCCAGGCGGCGCGCGCTCAGGAAATCCAGCCCGATGAACCCCACTCCCCAGAGCAACAGCCCTCCCCAGTGTGCAAGGCGGTAATCCACTTCCCAGGAACGCGCCCGCACCGCCGGGGAGAGCGTGAGCACAAGGGCGTAAAGGATGAGGAAGAGCGCTGTGAGAAGGAGCAGGCGACGTTGCAGGATCAGGTTCACTTCGGCGGCAGGTATTTTTCGACCAGCAGGCTCAGATTGTTGCGGGTTTCAGAGGGGATCACCGAGGGATCGGTGATCAGCGCGGTCGCCAGCGCCTGGCCACAGGTGCAGGCGCGCTCCGGGCGCAGCTGCTTCACCAGATGGCGCACAGCAGCCTGGGCCAGCTCCGTGTTGCGGTTCAGGGTCTGGATCACCATTTCCACCGTTACCGGAGCCTCGCTGACATGCCAGACGTCGTAATCGGTGACATGAGCCATGACCGCATAGCACATTTCGGCCTCGCGGGCCAGGAAGGCTTCCGGTGAAGTGGTCATGCCGATCAGCGACATGCCCCAGGCGCGATAAACGTGAGACTCCGCACGGGTGGAGAAGCGCGGCCCTTCGATGGTGATCATCGCGCCGCCCCGATGCACTTTCCCACCGCAAGCCCGTACCGAAGCCTCTAACTGCTCGGAGAGATCGGGGCAGAAGGGATCGGCGACGCTCACGTGAGCGACCAGGCCGTTGCCGAAGAAAGAAGTCACGCGGCGACGGGTGAAATCAAAAAGTTGATCGGGGACGACGATCTCCCCCGGCGCATAGTCCTCCCGCAGTGAGCCGCAGGCACTGATGCTGACGATGCGCTCCGCCCCTAACTGCTTCAGCGCATAGATGTTTGCCCGATAGGGGACCTCGGTGGGCAGGAGATGATGGCCAATCCCATGTCGCGCCAGGAAGGCCACCCGCACGCCCTCCAGAGTGCCCAGGACGATGGGCGCGCTGGGACGGCCAAAAGGTGTCTCCGGATAGACTTCCTGGGTGTCCTGCAGCCCACTCATCTTATACAGCCCGGAACCGCCAATGATGGCCAGAGAGATTTTTTCTGTGCTCATGTTCACCTCGTGATGGGAAGGATTTTAACATGTACCGTGACCGCCCCGATCTGGAGGCTATCTCCATCTACCAGGACGGTCGCGGTCTGGATACGTTCCCCATTGAGCGCTGTTCCATTCGTCGAATGCAGGTCTTCCACCCACCAGTGACCATGATGGAACGAGAGACGGGCATGGTAGGCCGAAACGGTGGGGTCATCCAGGCGAAGATCGTTGCCCGGCGCCCGCCCAAGCAGGACATCGGCCTTCTGGAAGGTGTGGCTTTCCTGTCCACTGTTCAGGATCAGGGTGGGAATACGGAGCAGGGTGAGCATTTCTGCATGTTGGCGCAGCTCCTGCCAGAGCGTATAGAGCGCCAGCCCGAGAAAGGCGTAGAGGGCGGCGGCCATCAGCAGGCGCAGCACCAGGACAAGGACGGCGCTCATGGCGATTTTTTCCAGACGATTGTCTCGCGCTCAGCAATGTTCGGGGAGAGGGGTTTGGTGTCAATCAAGTCCTGGCGCGGGGGTGGGTTATCCTGGCCATAGATCAGGGAGACGCCGGCCAGCGAGATCACATCGCCAGGGTAGAGGATGCTCTGTGTCACGCGCTGGCCATTGACGAACGTCCCGCCGGTGGAATTCAGGTCGAAGAGGATGTACCAGCCCTTGACCGCCCGTAACTGAGCATGACGACGTGAGACGCGGGGATCGTCTATCACGATGTGGTTGTCCAGGCGGCGGCCAATGTTGATCACACTTTGCGTGAGCGGAAAGACTTTGCTCCCCTCCAGGATCAAGAAGGCGTTTGGGGGGATGTTCGGCTCGGGTTCGGTGGCCTTCTCTTCCATCCCCTGGGTTTCGCCCATCTTTTCGATGCTGTGGGAAGCGATGACGCGCATCTCTCCATATCCCAGGCTGGGGTCTTCGCTCAGCGTGAGGGTCGGCGGGGCTGAAAAGGCCAGACCCTGCTCTTCAGCCACGCGTTTGATGGCCTCCAGGAAGGCATCCAGGAGGCGCTTCTCTTTCCACGCTGGAAACTCCTCTCGCGGCAGCAGGAGAGTGTAAACGTTCGGAGCGATCGGTTTCCCCTCGTAGGTCTGGATTCCCTTTTGCATGGCCTCGGCGATCTTCTGGAAGGCTTGCTCTTGCGGATGGTAGCCGGGCATGACGATGCTCAGGTGGAGTTCTACCAGGGTCTTTAAGCGTTGTTCCAGGGCATTCAGGTTCATGGGAACCTCCGAAAGCAGAAGCGACAGGGCAATTATAACGAGGATCGGCGGGCGGGAGGTGGAAGGCGCGGCAGGGGGCAGCCGGGCTTCAGGGAAGCGGGTATCCGCCCCAGGTCCCCGTCAGGTGAAGGCGCAGGAGATCAATGCCGCCGATCAGAAGCAAAGCCAGGGTCAGCCCGGCCAGCGCGGGCATCCCCAGTTGATCCATCCTTTCAAAAGAATTTTCTTCTCGCATGATCATGATCCAGAGCATGGCGAAGACGATGATCAGGAGCAGTAAGGCGCCCAGCGCGCTGAGGACGGCGATAGGATAGAGCACCAGCGGGTGTTCGGTGAGGATGAGCAGATCGAGGAGATACAGGCCTGTGAGCAGGAGGAAGAAATCCCGCGTGCGCAGGGTGGCGCGCGCATCTATCTGGCGCCAGAGGGTCTGGTTCAGAACCGGATAGAGCACGAGCGCCATCGCCAACCCCATGCCGCTGCCGGTGAACAGGCGCAGGGCGTTGTTGGGTGTATAGAGGGTGGGAAGGGCAAGGGGACGCGGGCTGATCTGCTTGAGCAGGTAGAGATAGGAGTTGGCGCCATCGAACGCCCAGAGGGCGGCCAGAAGGCCGAGGAGGATCAGAACCGGGCGCGGCGGGAAGCCGGCCCGACGGCGAACGAAGCCAATCTGGGCGAACAGGGCCAGGAACGCCCCGGCGAAGGTGCCGGTGCAGCGGGCGCAGAGGGGCATTTGCCTCCCTTCCACGTGGAAAGAACGCTCCTCAATGCGATGGCAGACGGCATAGCCAATGCCATCCAGTTTGCCCATCCAGCCGGGCGGCGTGAGCTGCCACCACCAGAGGAGCACCAGCAGGGAGAACAGAAGGAGGAGATAGCGCAAAAAGGTTTTGAGCATGGTTGGATTATACATGAGGACGGTGGAGGGCAGAGGGTATGGTAAAATCAGGAGGCCATGTTTGAAACGCTCACGCAACGTCTGAACAAAGTGTTTGAAAACCTGCGCCGGCGCGGGAAACTCAGCGAGGCGGATGTGGATGCGGCCCTGCGCGAGGTGCGTCTGGCCCTGCTGGAAGCGGACGTGCATTACAGCGTTGTGAAAGATTTTCTGGCTCGGGTGCGTGAACGTGCGGTAGGCGCGGAGGTCTCGCGCGCCCTGAATCCCGCCCAGCAGGTGATCAAGATCGTGCACGAGGAGTTGATTCGAGCGCTGGGCGACCCTGTGCCGCTCCAGTTGAGCGGGCCGCGGCCCCATGTGATCATGCTCGTCGGGTTGCAGGGTTCAGGGAAGACGACGACCGCCGCCAAGCTGGCGAACTGGTTGCGGAGCCGCGGGGAGCGGGTGATGCTGGTGGCAGCCGATCCCTACCGCCCGGCAGCCGTGCAGCAGCTCCAGCAGTTAGGTGCGCAGCTCAACCTTCCGGTTGAAAGCGCCGAGGGGGTGAAGCCCCCCGAACTGGCGCAGCGCGCCGTGGATAAGGCAACCAAAGGCGGTTTCAGCATCGTCATCCTGGATACGGCTGGACGCTCCCAGATGGATGCGCAACTGATGGATGAGCTGCGCCAGATTGTGCAGCGCGTTTCGCCGCGTGAAATTTTGCTGGTCGTGGATGCGATGATCGGGCAGGAGGCCTTGCGCGTCGCTCAGGGCTTCCGAGAGGCCATCCCGCTGAGCGGGCTGATCCTGACCAAGATGGACGGAGATGCCCGCGGCGGCGCGGCGATTTCGATCCGCAGCGTCACCGGCGTTCCGATCAAGTTCCTCGGCAGCGGCGAAAAGGTGGATGCCCTGGAGGCCTACGATCCGCAGCGCCTGGCCTCGCGCATTCTGGGGATGGGCGATGTGCTCGGGCTGATCGAGAAAGCGGAGGCGACCTTCAACGCGGAGCAGGCGCAGCGTCAGGCCGAACGGATGATGCGCGGCGAGTTCACTCTGGAAGACTGGCTGGAGCAGATGCGCCAGATCAAGCGCATGGGGCCGCTCACGCAGATTCTGGAGATGCTCCCCGGCCAGTTCGGGCAGGTGGCGCGACAGGTCAATCCCCAGGAGCTGGAGCGAAACTTCAAGCGCTTTGAGGCGATCATCCTTTCGATGACCCCGGAAGAGCGGCGCAACCCCGAAATTTTGAATGCCAGCCGTCGCCGGCGCATTGCGCGTGGCTCCGGCACCGAAGTTCAGGATGTGAACCGCTTGATCAGGCAATATCGTGAGGCGCAGCGCCTGTTCAAGAGCCTGCAGAAAAGCGGCGGGCGCGGGTTGTTTAAGCTCTTCGGGTAGCGGCGGAAAATTGCGATATAATAAGTAAGCGATCCTCTCTGTCCACCCATACCCTCGCAAAAAAATCACCTTTTCACGTCAAGGAGTTTGCGCACATGGTACGTATTCGTCTCCGTCGAACCGGAAAAACCGGCCAGCCTTCCTATCGCATTGTGGCGGCAGATAAGGAAAGTCCACGGGATGGGAAATTTCTGGAAATTTTGGGTTACTACAATCCACGCACTGAGCCGGCTACCATCGTTGTCCAGGAAGATCGTGTGTATCACTGGCTGAAGAATGGCGCCCAGTTAACGGAATCGGTGGAACAGCTTTTTCGCAGCATTGGCCTGCTGGATCGGTATGCCCGTTTCAAGGCCGGCGAAAGCCTGGAGGTTCTGCTTTCCGAAGCTTCCCGTGGGAAGGGATAAGCGCGTCATGAAAGAGTTGCTCGAATACCTGGCCCGATCTCTGGTGACGCAGCCGGAGCAGGTGCGAGTGGAAGAGCAGCAGCGTGGCCAACGTGTCCATCTGAGCCTGAGCGTCTCCAAAGAGGACATGGGGCGCATCATCGGCAAGAATGGACGGGTGGTCCAGGCCATGCGAACCCTGCTCCGCGTGGCGGCTGAGCAGGAAGGGAAACAGGTCACGTTTGAGATACCCGAACCGTGAAACAGGCGTCTCTTCGTTCGTCTTCGTCGCGTCCTTCGCCAGGTAGTGATACGGTCCTCTACCTGGCGATTGGCTATTTAAGGCGACCCCACGGGCTGCGCGGCGAGCTAATCATGGAGGTGCATACCGATTTCCCCGAACGCCTGCAGCGCGGGCGTCGCGTGTACCTGGGAGAGGCGCATTTTCCCAGCGAAATTCGCTCGGTACGTCCCCATAAACACGGGGTGCTGATCGCCTTTCAGGGGATTCAGACGCCGGAGGAGGCCGCCGTCTGGCGCAATCAATGGGTGTATGTGCGCGCCGACGAGCTGCCGCCTCTGCCGCCGGGCGAATATTATGCCCACGAGCTCATCGGCCTCCAGGTGCTCGATGAAACAGGGCGTCTGCTGGGGGAGCTGGCGGAAATCCTGCACACCCCGGCGAACAAAGTGTATCTCGTGCGCAAGGCAGATGGCAAAGAGTTGCTGCTGCCGGCCATTCCTTCGGTCATCCTCTGCGTGGATCTTCCAGCAAGGCAAATGCGCGTGCATTTGTTGCCTGGCCTGGAATGAGGAGAGGGTATGTTTCCTCTTGAGACCGAGCGTGAGAAACTGATCGGTCGCGTGTTGAGGGCGATCCTGCCGCTCTGGTTTCTCGCGCTGGCTGGGGGCGTGTCGAATGTCTATCAGGCCCTCATCGCTCTGGAAAAACACCCTGCCTTTTTGCAAGCCGCGCTGCAAACGCTCTTTCTCTACCTGCTGGTGACGGCAGTGCTCCTCTACCTGGCCCTGACGGAGCGCTTGCGAGCCGCCTGGCGCGCAGCAGCCTTTTTGCTCATTCTTTACATTGTCGCCCTGTTGGGACTGGCACAGGCTGCCCTGTTCGGGGATGGAAGGGTGATCCTCTTTGCCATCGTCGCCTTGAGCACGCTGTTCTTCGGTCGCCGTGGGGGCTTGCTGGCCCTGGGGGTGACAGCCCTGACGATGGGGGGGATGGCTGTATTGCATGTGCGGGGGATTCTCCCCATGCCGCTGGAGCATACGACGCGCGATGCTTCCGCCTGGTTCAGTGGCACCCTTGTCCTGCTGACCCTGAGCTTTGCGGTCTGGGTATCCCTGGATTCCCTGCAAAGCTGGATAAGCAATCGCTGGCGGGAACTGGAAGCGGCGCATCGGCAGGAAGCATTCCTGCGCCAGTTGATGCACATCGTCAGCGTCATCAATCAACAACTGGTGCGCGCTACCGATAAAGTTTCGCTGCTCCGTGAGGCCTGCCAGGCCTTGATCACCCTGCCCGGATATTCTCAAGTCTGGATCGGCCTGCTGGATCGGAAGATGAGTCGGTTTGATCCGATGGTGGCCGCCGGAGAAGAGGCGGAGGCTGCACTTCAGCGTTGGGGGAACCCGTTGGAATGCCCCTGTGTGCGTCACGTTCTGGAAAAGGGGGCCTCGCTCGATTTAAAAGCGGCCAGAATCTGTGAATCGTTGACGCCCGCCCCTGAGTGCCCCTTCCGGGAGGGGATTCTCCTGCCTCTCATTCGCCAGCAGCGATGTTGGGGTGTGCTTTACCTCTCCTATGCGGGGCGAGATTTGCTCCCGGAGGAGCAGCGCGTGCTTCAGGAACTGGCGGACGATCTGGCGTTTGCCCTGGAGAAACTGGAAAGTGAAGCTCAGACGCAGAAATTGAGCCAGCTCGCGCTTCGATTTTTGACCTCGCATACCCTGGATGAACTCTGGGAGCGCGTACTGATAGGGGTGCGTGAGATTTTACAGGCCGACCGGGTGGCGATTTATACCTACGACCGGGAACGGGATCGCCTGGCCTGTCTGCGCCATACAGGCCTTTCGGAAAGCTACGTCGAAGCGGTCAATCGCGCCTTCCGGATGCTCCCAGGGAGCCGCGTTCTGCAATCTTCTGTGCCGGTTGTGGTTCAGGATGTCTTGCAGGCGCCAGACCTGCCCTTGCGGGAGGAGATGATTCGCGAGGGGTTTCGCGCCTATGCGGTGTTCCCGGTGTTTTCTGCAGGGGGCCATGTGGTGGCGGCGTTCACGGCCTATCGGGATGCACCGCTGGCCTTCACCGAACAGGACGTTCATCTGGGGCAGACCCTGGCGCATTTCGTTGCTCAGGCCCTGGAAAATCTCAACCTTTATGAGCGTCTGCAGGCCCAGGCTGCCGAATTGGGGCGCCTGTATGCCGTCGCTCAGGACATGGCGGTCAGCCTGCTCTCCCCGGCGACGGTGCTGGAAGTCCTGGCGCGCCATGTTCTTCATGCGCTCCGGGGGACCAGTTGCGCCATTCTGATGATGGATGAATCGCGCTCCAGCCTGAAGGTGCTGGCAGAAGTGGTGGGAGAAAGAGCGGGTGAGGAGGAGCGGAGATCGCGGGTGGGAGAAACGCTGGAATTGCGAGAATTCCCAACTCTGTTGCGCGTCATCCAGAGTGGATTGCCTGTGATTTGTCGGGCAGGGGAGGAAGGACTTTCGGCAGCGGAACAGGCGACTCTGGCGCAGCTCCAGGTTCAATCCATGCTTCTGGTGCCGATCCTGGTGCGCGGTCGTCTGATCGGGATCATTCAGCTTCGGGAGCGTCAGCCATCGCGTGTGTTTTCGCAGGCAGAAATCCTGCTGGCGCAGGCCATGGCCGGCTTTGGGGTGGTGATCGAAAGCGCGCAACTCTTTCAGGAACTGGAACGCCGCGAGGCCTTCTTCCGCGCCGTGATCGAACATGCCGCAGACGGCATCGCCATTCTGGATGAACAGGGCTATTTCCGCTATCTCAGCCCCTCGGTGGAGCGGCTTCTGGGACATCCTCTGGAGGAGATTCACCACAAGTCTCCGTTCCAGTATGTGCATCCTGACGATCTTCCTGCCATGCAACAGGCCTGGGAAGAGGGCGTTCGCCAGCCGCGGGTGATTCGCCGCGTGAGTTATCGCTTTCGCAATGCCCGCGGGGAGTGGCGACATATTGAAGCGGTGGCCCGCAATTTGCTCGATGATCCAAACGTGCGCGGCGTGGTGCTCAACTTCCGGGATGTGACCGAGCGCGTGGAAGCGGAGCAGAAACTTGAGCAATATGCCCGAGCGCTGGCAGATGCCTATGACCGCACGCTGGAAGGATGGGCAAAAGCCCTGGAGCTGCGCGATGAGCTGACAGAAGACCATACCCGGCGGGTCACAGAGATGGCGGTACGCTTCGCCCGGCTGTTGGGGCTGAGCGAGGAACAGGTGATGCACATCCGGCGCGGCGCCATTCTGCATGACATCGGGAAAATGGCCCTCCCGGATAGTATTTTGCGCAAAGAGGGGCCCTTAACGCCCGAAGAGCGTCATCTGATCCAGCGTCACCCTCAGTTTGCCTACGAGATGTTATATCCCATCGAGTTCCTGCGTCCGGCTCTGGAGATTCCCTATGCCCATCATGAGCGTTGGGATGGCAAAGGCTACCCGCGGCGATTGAAAGGCGAGGCCATCCCTCTGGCTGCCCGCATTTTCTCCATTGTAGATGTCTGGGACGCGTTGACCACGGACCGCCCTTATCGCAAGGCCTGGTCGCCAGAGCGCGCGCTGGAATATATCCGATCCCAGTCAGGAAAGATGTTCGATCCTACACTGGTAGAATTTTTTGCCCAGCATTTTCAAGAGATCGTCGAAGTCTGAAAGGATGGTGTGATGAAGACGGTTGATCTGCTTCTGACCAACGCCCTGATCCTTACCATGGATGCAGAGATGCGCCAGTATGCAGCCGGGGCGCTGGCTATCCGTGGCGATACGATTGTGGATGTCGGCCCGCAGGAGCGATTACTCGCAGAATATCAGCCGCTTGAGACCTTTGATTGCGGCGGCAAGGTGCTCATGCCAGGCCTGATCAATGCCCATACCCACGTGCCCATGACCTTGCTGCGCGGACTGGCTGACGATCTGCGCCTGGATGTCTGGCTCATGGGATATATGATGCCGGTGGAGCGCGAGTTTGTCACGCCGGAATTTGTGCGCCTGGGGACACTGCTGGCCTGCGCGGAGCTAATCCGCAGCGGCGTCACGACCTTCAACGATATGTACTACTTCGAGGACGAAGTCGCCAGGGCGGCGGCCGAGGCCGGGATGCGCGCCATCTGCAGCCAGACTATCCTGAAGTTCCCTTCTCCCGATGCGGTCTCTTACGAAGATTCCATGGCCTATGCCCGCGAATTCATCCAGCGCTGGAAGGGGCATCCCCTGATTGTGCCGGCGATTGCGCCCCATGCGCCCTATACCTGTACCGATGAAATCCTGCGCGCCAGCGCACAACTGGCAGTGGAACTGGACGTGCCCTTGCACATCCATCTGGCAGAGACGGCGCAGGAGCGGGAGAATATGCGGAAGGAGCGCGGGATGCCGGTCATCCCATATGTCAAGAAGCAAGGGCTGTTTGAGGCCAGAGTGATCGCCGCTCATTGTGTGCATATTGACGTCGGGGAAATGCATACCATGCTCCATGCCGGCGCCGGCGTGGCGCACAATCCCTCCTCGAATCTGAAGCTCGCTTCCGGGTTTGCTCCGGTCGCGAAGATGCTGGAGGTGGGACTGAATGTCGGGATCGGCACGGACGGCCCGGCCTCTAACAACGACCTGGATATGTTTGAGGAAATGCGCCTGGCCGCCTTCATCGCCAAAGCCGTGACCGGCGATCCGACGGCGCTGCCGGCGACAACAGTGCTTTCCCTGGCCACCCGTCGGGGAGCGCAGGCGCTGCACATCGGCCATCTGACCGGCTCCCTGGAACCCGGCAAGCGCGCCGACCTGATCCTGGTGGATTTGACCCCGCTCCATAATTCCCCCTCATTCCGTCGCTCCCCAGATGCGCCGTATGCCCAGCTTGTATATGCCTCCAAGTCCACGGATGTGACGGACGTGATGATCAACGGGCGCTGGGTGATGCGCGATCGTCGCCTGCTGACGGTGGACGAGGAAGCACTGCTCGCCGAGGCGCGTGCGCTTGCCACCCGCATTGACCGCTTCCTGATCGCTCGCGAGCAATCCGTGCTTTCCAAGCTCATTGCTTTGGGCGGCTCCACGGAGCAGGAATCGTTCGAGGTGCAGGTCAAGGTGCGTATCCATGACCGCCAGGCGATCCGTCAGGCGCTGGAAAGCCATCCTGCCATTCAGATCACGGCCTTCAAGCACTATCGCCAGTATGATACCTACTTCTTTTTCGCCGATGCCTCTCAAGGACGGCTGCGCTTCCGCGAGGATGATTTACTGGACACGAACGGGAATGTGATCAACGTGCGCACGCGGCTGACGTTGATCGGCCCACAGCGCGAGGGACGACTGAGCCATGACGTGCTTCTCTCCCGCAGTCGCTATCTCGCCCCGGCAACCTACCCGCTGCGCTTTTACCGCGAATATTTCAAGCCCCAGCATGAACAAAACATCGAGAAAGACCGCCTGCGCTGGCATATCCGCTATCGCGATACGGAGTTTTTCGTCAACCTGGATCAAATGCTCGAACCGACGCTCGGCGATTTCCTGGAGATCAAAAGCCGCACCTGGAGCCGTAAGGATGCAGAACACAAAGCCGAACTGGTGCAGGAGCTACTGAGAGAGCTCGGCCTGGCGAACGCAGAGACCCTCGGCCAGGATTACATCGAAATGCTCCGCCAGAGCGCGTGAGAGAGGGAGGGGAAGAGGCGATTTTCCTTGACATCTTCCCCTCTTTATAGTATCCTTTCCCTACCGAACGGTCGGTAGGGAGTCTATGACGCGGGACGAAATTCTGGAAGCCGCGGCTCAGGTCTTCCGACGCAAGGGGTTCCACGGCGCTTCGATGCAGGATATTGCCGAGGCGGTGCACTTGCAGAAGGCCAGCCTGTACCACCATGTTTCCAGCAAGCAGGAGATCTTGCTGGCGCTTCTGGACCGCGCCCTCGACCTGCTCTTTGAATGCCTGGAGCCGCTGACACGCTCGCCCGCGCCCGCCCCAGAAAAGTTACGCCAGATGATCCTGACCTATCTGCGCACCTTAACCGATGAGATCGATCTGGCTGCCGTGCTCCTGCTGGAGCATCGTTCGCTGGAGCCCGAGCTCCGAAACCGCCACATTCCCAAACGCGATCGTTTTGAACAGCTCTGGCGGGAAGTGCTTGAGCAGGGGAAAACCGAGGGGGTGTTCGTCGTTGCCGATGTGCCTCTCACGGCTCGCGCTATTCTGGGCATTTTGAACTGGACGATCACCTGGTATCGTTCGGATGGCGCTTTCTCCGTACAACAGATCGGGGAAATGTATGCCGATCTGCTCCTGAACGGTTTGCTGAAGCGCACAGGAGGTCAGGAATGAAGGAAGTGCAGGAGTTCCGCAGCGCCAGCGGGAAGCGCATTTTTGCATTGCCCCTGGAGGTCTTCCCGAATTTTTGGGGATATGCGTATCTGCTTGACCTGGAGGGGGATCGCATTCTGATTGATGCCGGTTCTGGCCTGCCCGCCTCTGCAGAAGGGTTGGAGGAAGGACTGAAGCGCCTGGGCTATCGCCTGGAAGATTTGACGTACATCCTGCTCACGCATGGCCATATTGACCATTTCGGCGGGATCGCAGGGCTGCGCCCGCGCACGGCGGCGCGGATTGGCATCCATGAGCTGGACTGGCAAACGGTGAGCCGCCATGAAGGGAGACTGGCGCTGCTCAGCCGCCGTCTGGAGACGTTTCTGGCGCAGGCAGGGGTGGAAAGCGAAGCACGGCGCCAGATGTTGCAGATATACCAGCTCACGAAGGCGTTTTACCACTCGGTGGAGGTAGATTTTACCTACGAGGCGCAGGGGATGTCCCTTCAGGCGCTGCAGATGCTCCATGTGCCGGGACATTGTCCGGGTCATGTTGTGATGCGCTTCGAGGATGTGCTCTTCAGCGGCGATATGCTCCTGAATGGCAATACCCCTCACCAGGCCCCCGAGTCCATTATCCCTTCGATGGGCATCGAGCATTATCTGCACTCGCTGGAACGAATGCGCCCCTGGCTGCAGGCCTCGCGCCTCGTTTTGGGCGGTCACCATGCGCCGCTGGAAAATCCCCTCGAGGTGCTGGAGCACACACGGCAGCGCCTGGCGAGGCGATTGCTACAGGTGCTGCGCACGTTTCAATCTCCGCAAACGATTGCGGAAGCCACCCTCCTGCTCTATGGGGAAAAAGAAGGCTATGACAGGCTCCTGGTGCTGGAAAAGATGGGCGCGTATGTGGAATATCTCTACCAGCGCGGCTGGCTGGAGATCGTGAACCCACAGGAAGAGGAAAAACCCCTGAAGTATCGCACCTTGCGATCGGGCACAGAATCCGAAGTCCTACTCGAGGAGAGGTCCTATGTATGCGTTTGAACCTTCTGAAGAGCAAAAAATGTTGATCGACGCGATCAATCGCTATGCGGCGAACGATCTGCGTGCGGCGGCCCGCGAGGCGGAAGAGAGCGGCGAACTACCGCCCAAACTGATTGAAAAGGGATGGGAGCTTGGAGTGCTCCAGGCCTCCATTCCGGAAGCCTATGGTGGATTCGGGGAGCGTTCCGCAGTGACCGGCGTGCTGGCGGCGGAGGAGATGGCCTGGGGCGATCTGGCCGGGGCGATGGCTGTCTTTACCCCTCATCTGTTCGCGCTGCCGATCCTGCTCACGGGCAGCGAGGCGCAGAAGCAGGAGTATCTGCCTGCCATCGTGGAAGGGGAATGGCGCCCCTATACCGCGGCCATGATCGAGCCCTTCTTCGACTTTGATCCCCAGGCGCTGCGCACCACCGCCGAGGAGCGGGATGGCGGATACGTGCTCAATGGCATCAAAATCTGGGTGCCTTTTGCGGCGCAGGCGCCGGCCATGATCGTCTACGCTTCTCTGAACGGGCAGACACAGGGTTTCATCGTCCCCGCAGGGACGGCAGGGCTGGAGATCTCGTCGGAGCGCGAAAAGTTGATGGGGCTGAATGCGCTGCCGTTCTATCGCCTCACGCTGAAGGACGTGTTTATCCCCAAGACCCAGCGCCTCGGTGAGGAGGCCGGTCATGCGATGGAGCCGATCCTGGCAGCGCAATGGGTGGCGCAGGCGGCGATGGCCGTTGGGGTGGCGCGGGCGGCTTTTGAATATTCGCGCGATTATGCCAAAGAGCGAGAAGCCTTCGGGGTGAAGATTGCCCAAAAACAGGCCATTGCCTTCATGCTGGCGGAGATGGCAACCGAGATCGAGGCCATTCGTCTGCTGAACTGGGAAGCAGCCTGGAAGATGGATACGGGCAAAGAGGATGCCTGGCAGCAAGCCTATCTGGCCGCTGTGGGCGCAATGGATATGGTGATGATGGTCACTGACCGCGCCGTGCAAATCCTGGGTGGACATGGTTATATCCGCGATCATCCGGTCGAGCTATGGATGCGCAATGGCCGTGGCTTTGCCATGTTTACCGGCCTGATGATGGTATAGTTCCGCGATGAGGAGGAAGCGATGATTGAATTTGATCCCCCAAAACCCATCCTGCAGCAGCAATACGTACTCAAGACGGTCGCTGAGAACATGATGCGTCCGGTCTCGCGCTATTTTGATGAGCACGAGCACGAAATCCCCTACGACTACATCCAGTTCATGCATCAGGCGATGCGGGCGACAGGGGCTGGCTCACTGGCGCCGAGTGAAGAAAAGAAGGAGGGTGAAAAGGAAAAGCGCCCTCCGATTGGCTACCAGATGCTGGCGCATATGCTGGAAATGCTCGCCTGGGGGGATGTGGGCATGTACCTGGTAACACCAGGGGGAGGGCTGGGCGCAGCAGCCGTGCAGGCCGCCGGCACCCCGGAGCAGCGTCAGAAATTCCTGGCGCGCTTTGCCGGCGAAAAACCCACGTTTGCTGCGATGTGCATGACCGAGCCTCATGCTGGTTCGGATACGGCTGCCATCCGCACGACGGCTGTGCTCGATCCCCAGACGAACGAGTGGGTGATCAATGGGCAAAAAATCTTCGTCACCGCAGGCGATAAGTCGCTGACGCCGCGCGAAGAATTTGGAAAGGGTTTCATCGTGGTTTGGGCGACAATTGATCCCAGCGCCGGGCGGGCAGGGATGCGGGCGTTTGTCGTTGAAATGGGCACGCCGGGCGTCAAGGTGGTGAAACTCGAAAAGAAGATGGGCATTCGGGTCTCGGATACGGCGGCCATTGTCCTGGATAACGTGCGCGTCCCCTTCGATCACATTCTGGGCAGCCCGACGGTGGAAAAGGAGACGGAAAAGGGCTTCAAGCGGGCCATGCTCACGTTTGACTCCACACGTCCGCTGGTGGCAGCGACGGGTGTTGGGGTAGCCCGGGCGGCGCTCGAATTTCTGAAGGAGAAACTGGCTGAGAACGGGATACAAATCCGTTACGGGCTACCGCGTCAGAAGCTGACCAATATCGAGCGCGAGGTCATTGACATGGAGATCATGCTTCGCTCGGCCTGGCTGATGGTGATCAAGGCCGTGTGGATGGCTGATAACCGGATGCCGAACGCTCTGGCCTCTTCGATGAGCAAAGTCAAGGCCGGAGATGTGGTGACGCGCATCACGCAGCGCGCCGTCGAATTGCTGGGGCCGCTGGGTTACAGCCGCGAGTACTTGCTGGAAAAGTGGTTCCGCGATGCCAAGATCACCGATATTTACGAGGGCACTGGCCAGATCAACCGTCTGATCGTGGCACGTCAGATCCTGGGCTATACCGGTGCTGAATTGAGATGAAAAAAGGAGGCTCCATGTTCCCTTACACGATCCGTAAAGCCGTGGTGATCGGCGCCGGCACGATGGGCGCGGCCATCGCGGCGCATCTGGCGAACGCCGGCGTCCCGGTGACATTGCTGGATATTGTCCCCCCGGATGCTCCGGCGGGGGATCGCGCCGCCCGCAACAAGATCGTCAACGATGGCTGGGAGCGCTGTCTGAAGGCGCGGCCTGCCAACCTCATGTCCTCGGATCTCAAAACCCTGGTCCGCCTCGGCAACCTGGAGGATGATTTTGATGCCGTCGCCGAAGCGGATTGGATCATCGAGGCCGTGGTTGAGAATCTGAAGATCAAGCAGGATCTGATGGCGCGGATTGATGCGGTCCGTGCGCCGCAGTCCATCGTCAGTACCAACACTTCCGGCATCCCGATCCGCGAGATCGCTGCCGGTCGCTCCCAGAGCTTTCGCGAGCACTTCCTGGGCACCCACTTTTTCAACCCGCCCCGTTACCTGAAGCTATTGGAGATCATCCCCACTGCCGATACCTTACCCCAGGTGGTGGAATTCATCTCCTGGTTTGGAGAATATCGGCTGGGGAAGGGGATTGTGCTCTGCAAGGATACCCCTAACTTCATCGGCAATCGCGTGGCCTTCGGCACCGGCGCCTTTGCGCTCCATTACATTCTGGAAAATGGCTATACCGTTGAAGAGGTGGATGCGATTACCGGGCCCCTGATCGGGCGTCCCAAGACGGCCACTTTTCGCCTGATAGACCTGGTCGGCGTGGATGTTTGGGATCACGTCGGCAGGAATCTTATCCCCGCCATCCCGCATGATACGCTGGCCCAAACCTATCTGCGCGCCGAAAAGCCCAACGCGCTCATTCGCACCCTGATCGAGCGTGGCTGGTTGGGGAATAAAACCCGCGTCGGGTTTTACAAAGAGGTGACGAAAGACGGCAAGAAGGAGTTCTGGCCGCTGGATTTGCAGAAGCTGGAGCATGTGCCGCCGGGCAAGCCACGCTTTGAGTCCGTCGGCAAGGTCAAGGATATTGAGGATCTCGGCGAGCGTCTGAAGGCGCTTTTGAGCGAGAATGACCGCGCCGCGCAACTGGTGCGCGCCCTGACGTATCAGGGATTCCAGTATGTCTCCACCCTGCTCCCGGAGATCGCCGATACCCCCAAGCCGATAGATGATGCCATGCGCTGGGGCTTCATGCACGAGGCCGGCCCCTTCGAGACCTGGGATCGGTTGGGGGTGCGTGAGACGGTAGAGAAAATGAAGGCGGAGGGATATGCCCCGGCGCCCTGGGTCGAGGCGATGCTGGCGTCAGGCAAGGAGAGCTTCTACCAGTACCAGAACGGCTCAAAAGTCGGGGTGTACGATGTACAGAAAGGGGATTATGTGCCCATTTCCCGCCCTGCCGGTTTGATCCTGCTGCGTGAGCAAAAGGTGATCGAGAAGAACGCCGGCGCCACCTTCTACGATTTGGGCGATGGCGTGGCCTGCGTCGAGTTCCATACCAAGATGAATGCCCTGGACGAGGACATCCTGAACATGCTCCAGACGGCGCTCGACCGCGTGGAGCGCGAGTTCGTTGGGCTGGTTGTGGGCAACGAGGCCGAGAATTTCAGTGCCGGCGCCAACCTGTTCCTGATCGTCATGCTTGCCCAGCAGAAGATGTGGGAGATGCTCGATCAGGCGGTGCGCAGATTGCAAGACCTGAATATGCGCATGCGCTATTTCCCGAAGCCCGTGGTGATTGCGCCTGCTGGACTGACCCTGGGCGGCGGCTGCGAGATCACCATGCATGGCAGCCGCGTGGTGGCTGCTGCTGAAACCTACATCGGGCTGGTTGAGCTGGGCGCGGGCGTGATCCCGGCCGGCGGCGGCACCAAGGAGATCATCCGACGGATCGTCAACCCGGCCATGCGTACCGAGAATGCCATCGTTTTGCCTTTCCTGCAGCGGGCTTTTGAGCAGATCGGGCAGGCGAAGGTGGCTACCAGCGCTGAAGAGGCGCGCCAGATGGGGCTGCTTTCCCCCTCCGATCGCATTGTGATGAATCGCGATCACCTGCTCACCGAGGCCAGGCGCGAAGTGCTGCATATGGTGGCAAGCGGCTATCATCCGCCGGCGCCAGAGCCGATCTATGCTGCCGGGCGCGATATGCTCGGTGCGTTGCAGGTGGGCGCCTTCATGTTCCAG
This sequence comes from Chloroflexota bacterium, assembly GCA_017743695.1. Taxonomy (GTDB): domain Bacteria; phylum Chloroflexota; class Anaerolineae; order Anaerolineales; family Villigracilaceae; genus 630D-37. Next base: position 3,950 of record JAGHYK010000012.1, on the reverse strand, counting down.
GCCGGTGGCTATATCACGGAATATGAGGCGCATCTGGCCCGTAAACTGGCCTATGTGCTTTGCGGTGGCGATCTCAGCCGTCCACAATGGGTGAGCGAGCAATATATCCTCGACCTGGAGCGAGAGGCTTTCCTCTCCCTTTGCGGAGAAGAGAAAACCCAACAGCGTATGTGGGCGCTGCTCCAGACCGGCAAACCGCTGCGCAACTGAATGCGTTCAAGGAGTAACCTATGAGCCGAGAAGCTGTTATTGTAAGTGCTGTACGTACCCCGGTTGGGAAGGCCCGTCGTGGGGGACTGGCAACCGTGCGCCCCGATGAGCTGGCGGCCTTGACGATTCGCGAGCTATTGCGGCGCACTCCGGCCCTGGATCCAAACGAGATCGAGGATGTCGTGCTGGGGTGTGCGTTCCCTGAAGGTGAGCAGGGGATGAATATGGCTCGCATGGTCGCGCTGCGCGCCGGCCTGCCGATCTCGGTGCCAGGAGAGACGATTAACCGTTTCTGCTCCTCCGGCGTCCAGGCCATTGCCCATGCAGCCTATGCGATCATGGCTGGGGATATAGAGGTGGCCATCGCAGGCGGCGCCGAATCTATGAGCATGGTACCCATGACCGGCTTCAAGTTCTCTCCCAACCCCTATTTCGCTCAGGAATTGCCGGAATATTACACCAACATGGGGCTAACCGCCGAAAACGTGGCCGCAAAATATAACATTTCCCGCGAGGATCAGGATGCTTTTGCACTGCGCTCCAACCAACGCGCGGTGAAGGCGCTCACCAGCGGGCTGTTCGATGCGGAAATCGTCCCGGTGGAGGTGGAGGTCAAAGAATTCGTCGAGGGAGAGGTGATCACCCGACGTTTTACAGTGAGCCGCGATGAAGGCCCGCGTGCGGATACCAGCATGGAGGCCCTGGCGAAGTTGAAGCCTGCTTTCAAGGAAGGCGGCACGGTGACGGCGGGGAACTCCTCGCAAATGTCCGATGGCGCGGCGGCGGTGCTGCTGATGTCGGCAAAGCGTGCGCAAGAGCTTGGCCTGCGCCCGCTGGCGCGCTTTGTTGCCTTTGCGGTGGGGGGCGTGGAACCTGACTTGATGGGAATTGGCCCGGTTGTTGCCATTCCCAAGGCCCTGCAGAAGGCCGGCTTGCGACTGGAGGAGATTGACCTGATCGAATTGAATGAGGCCTTCGCTGCGCAATCCCTGGCCGTGATTCGCACGCTGGGCCTGAACGAAGAGATCACCAATGTCAACGGTGGCGCGATTGCCCTGGGGCATCCGTTAGGATGCACAGGCGCCAAGCTCACCACCCAGCTTGTTTACGAGATGGAGCGCCGCAAAGCGCGCTATGGCATGGTCACCATGTGTATCGGTGGTGGCATGGGCGCAGCGGCCATCTTTGAAAATCTCACCCGATGAATAAGGAGGCCAGAATGCCACTCACAATTGCAGACCTGATGTCGAAGATGCCAGGCGCTTTCCTGCCCGAAAAAGCGCCTGGGTTGGAAGCGGTGATCCAGTTCCATTTCACCGGTAACGAGGCGGGCGACTGGTATGCCGAAATCAAAGATGGGAAGGTCACGGTTCACCAGGGAGTTCACCCCTCGCCGCGCATGACGCTCACCGCCGATTCCAGCGATTACATCAAAATCTTCACCGGTGAGCTGGATGGAATGCGTGCCTTCATGGAAGGGAAGCTGAAATTGAGCGGCGATCTCAACCTGGCGATGAAGCTCACCCAGATGTTCCGTATCCGCTAAGCGGCGGGAGCACCCCGGATCGCAAAAAGGGAGACGATACCGTCTCCCTTTTCGTTTTGGGGCTGTCTGCAGGGAGTACCAGGATTATTTCAGCAAACCCAATATCCAGACGATGAGAGGGCTTATCAGCAGCGCAGGGAGGAAATTTCCCGTGCGTATGGGCTTGATTTCCAGGAGTGTGCTGAGCGCCAGTCCGATCAGAATCACACCGCCGGTAGCGGTCATTTCGTTGATCATGGCGGAGGTGAGCAGCGCATTGAGCTGGGAGGCGAGCAAGCTGATGCTTCCCTGGTAAATCAGCACGGTCACCGCAGAGAAAAGCACTCCGATCCCCAGCGAGGAAGCAAATGCCAGGGCCGCAAAGCCATCCATCACCGCCTTGACGGCCAGCAGGCGATAGTCACCGCGCAATCCATCCTGGATTGCACCGAGGATGGTCATAGGCCCGATGCAAAAGAGAAGCGAAGTGGTCAGGAAGCCCCGAATGAACTGGCTGGAGGCGCCGCGCGCAAAGCGAGCCTCCAGAAAGGCTCCGAAATTGCGCAGTCCTTCTTCAACATGCCACCACTCTCCGAGCAGGCTGCCGAGGAGTAACCCGCCCAGTACGATCAGGGCATTTTCGCTTTTCAGAAACATTTGCAGACCGAGAGAGATGGTGAAAGTTCCCAGGCCAGCGATCACGGTGGATTTGATTCGTTCGGGCAATCGCCCACCCAGGAACAACCCGAGCGTACCACCCACAAGGACGGTCAAGACGTTGAGAAAGGTACCGGTCATATTTTCTCCTTAGTAGACGGTGAATCCCTCTTTGTAAAGCGGTGCGGGAATGGTTTTTTCAAAACGTTCTTCCCAGAGCACAGGATTCCAGATGCCTGTGCCTGCAGGCTGGCATTCTCCCTCGAGGAGCGAGGAGGGCAGAAGGTCGGCCAGTGAGCAGGGGGCAGGGGTGATGAAAGTCAGCGGCGCAGGAGGGGGCGAGGGGAAGATCGCCAGCGCGTTGCTCAAGCCGGGCGTTGGATAGCAATGTTCGGACCAGGGGGCACGTCCTTCGTAGATGCGGCACCATGCCTGATCGGCCTCTGCGACTCCCTGGTATATGTAATCGTCAAAGACCAGGCCGGCCGGCGTCAGAAGGCGAATGCGTCCGCCCGAATCTGGCAGAGGAAGATTGGTCTGCGAGCGGAAGAGCACCAGTCGCTGGCCAGGGTTTAGCTTGATGGAGGGGAAAGTATACGGGCTTGCGCCGCTGTTTGCTTCATCATCCAGTTTCCATCCGCGCAGGTCCACCACATTGGGGCTGGCATTCAAGATTTCAATGTATTCATCGTAGACGTTCACGGTGCCATCCCCATTCCAATCGTGAGCAGGACGGGGCAGGAACTCGCTGAGAACAACGAGAGGAATCGGTGTGGGAGGACGGGTAGGGGTGCGCGTGGGGGTGATGGTACGCGTCGGGGTGATGGTGCGCGTGGGGGTGGGGCTTTTGGTTGCTGTAGGTGTGACCATAGAGGCCCAGTTTGCGCTTTTGGGGGAGCCGTTGACCCAATTGCCATTGCGATCTTTCCCAATCGTGGGGTTGGGCATGGCAAAAGTCATCCAGGCGGCATCGCTATCACGCATGGGTAGAGATGCGGAGGGGTTCTGGATGCGCTCCATGCTTCGGTAGCCACTGGTGCTGCCGGCGGGCCACGGTCCACCATCGTAATTTGCAGTATCTATCAGGTTGCCGCTCCCATCAAAGAGCCATAAGCGCTCACCGCTATTGTTCAGACTCCCCACGTAGATTTTATCGGCCGGGATATTACTGATGGTGTTGTCACTGGTCCGTTCCAGCAGGTAATAGCCACCGGGAGGGATACAATCAGAGGCGGTGAAGGTGATGTAGGGACTCTCATCTTCGGCTCGTAGCAACCAGCCGCCCATACATATGGTGCTGCTGCCGGGGTTGTATAACTCGATCCACTCATCGTTGCTGTTTGCCGCCGTGCCGGCCCAGGCAACCTCGTTGATAATAACTCGAAGGGATGGAGTGGGTGTAATAGATGGAGTGAAAGTATTGGCAATATTTGTAGGAGTTGGAGATCTTTTGATGGTTGGCGTTCCCGTTAAAGTAGGAGAGTATGTAGGGCTGCTAATAGGTGTAGGTGTGACCATAGAGGCCCAGTTTGCGCTTTTGGGGGAGCCGTTGACCCAA
>JAGHYK010000137.1 GCA_017743695.1 Chloroflexota bacterium | reverse complement strand
ACCGCGGTCCGCCATCTGCGGTCCGCGGTCTGTTATTCCATCCCGTTGTCTGCCGTCCGCGGTCTGCGGTCTGTTATTCAACGATCTGGATGGAGAGCTCGCCGCCCTGCATGAGCGCTGCCACCGAAAGGCGAGCGGCCAGCTGGCCGGCAATCCCTCGTAGCGCCTGGGCAACGGGAGAATCGGGATGGGCAACAATCACCGGTTTACCGCTATCCCCTCCCTCGCGCACGCGGGGATCAATGGGAATTTTACCCAGGAATGGCACACCCGCCTGGGCTGCCAGCGCTTCACCGCCGCCGCTCCCGAAAATATCCATACGCGAACCATCTGGAAGCTCCAGGTAGGACATGTTTTCGACGATCCCCAGGATTGGCACGTCCAGCGTTCGGAACATTTCCAGGCCGCGGCGCGCGTCCTCCAGGGATACCTGTTGGGGCAGGGTGACGATCACGGCGCCGCTCAAGGGGAAAGATTGGGCCAGAGAAAGCGCCGCATCTCCCGTGCCGGGCGGCAGGTCTACGATCAGATAGTCCAGTTCCCCCCATTCCACATCCGAAAGGAACTGGCGGATGGCGGAATTCAGCATCGGCCCGCGCCAGATCAGCGGCTGCCCTGGTTTGACGAGCAACCCCATGGAGATCATCTTCACGCCATAGGCCTGGGCAGGGATCAGCTTGTTCTGCGTGGGCGGCGGCAGACGGTGAACGCCTAACATGGTGGGCACATTCGGGCCGTAAATGTCTGCGTCCATCAATCCCACGCGCGCCCCTGTTTCGGCTAAGGCAATAGCCAGATTGACGGCCACCGTCGTCTTTCCAACCCCGCCTTTCCCGGAGCCAACCGCGATCGCATTACGAATGGGCGCGCTCACCAGGCCACGCATTCGCCCATCGTTGGGCACATCGGAAGCCAGCTTGATTTCCACCTTGTTCACCCCTGGCAGAGAAGCCACAGCCTTTCGCGCCTCTTCTTCGATCTGAGAGCGCAACGGGCAGGCTGGGGTGGTCAGCATGATGGTGAAGGCCACGCGATCCCCGTCCACCTGGAGATCGCGGATCATGTTCAGACTCACCAGATCGCGATGTAGCTCCGGTTCCTGAACGTGGCGGAGTGCCTGTAAAACCTGTTCTTTCGTTACCTGTTTTGTCATATTCTCACCTTGTAAAAATCGGGACAAACGCAGGGTTTGTCCCGCAAAAATTGCGTCAAGCGGATTTCGCCGCTTTGGAGGCCTCTTTGGCCTTGCGCGCCTCTTCTTCACGGGCGTAATTCAACGGGCGAATTTTCGCATAGTAAGAGGCCGGCTTGAGCAGTTTCTCCAGCGAATACACGTTCCGCCCATAGGAGGCGACCTCAAAATCGTGATCCATCTTGATAGCGTCGAACGGGCAGTACTCGGCGCAGAAGCCGCAGTTCATGCAGAGATCGGCGTCAATGTAGAACTCAGCCGGCTGCGGCACGGGACGCCCGGTGTTCGGATCGGTGGTGCGCACGATCCAGATGCATTGCGCCGGGCAGACTTTGGTGCAAATCCCACAGGAGGTGCAGCGGATTTCTTTTTCGCCGTTGGGGCCTTCATCATAGACCAGGAAAGGCAGATAGCGAAATTCTTCTGGCAGAGGGCGCCGTTCTTCCGGATACTGGATGGTGAAAATACCGCGCCCCTGTGGACTGCTGCGACGGGCAATGCCCTCCGGCGTGTAATAACGCTTTCCCCACCAGGCGATGTCATCCAGGTAGGTGTCAATAAAATGCTTCAAGGTGACGCTTAAACCTTTGAGGATGCCTTTTCCGTACATGGGTCTCTCCTTCTACCGATCCAGTTCACCCAGGACAATGTCAATCGCTCCCAGGATGACCACGAAATCCGCGATCTTATTCCCGACGCACATCTTTTCCAGCGCGGTGATGTTCACGAAGGAGGGCGCGCGCACGTGGTAGCGCCAGGGATTGGGTTTGCCATTGGAAACGACATAGAAGCCCAGCTCCCCTTTCGGTGCTTCGATGCGTCCGTAGGCCTCCCCAGGGGGAACGCGTACCTGATACTGGGGCTTGGTGCTCATCACGGGGCCTTCGGGCATCTGACGGATGGCCTGATCCAGAATGCGCAGCGACTGGCGGATCTCGTCCAGACGGATCAGGTACCAGTCATACACATCACCATTGTAGCGCACCGCGACATCGAAATCGAAGCGGTCATAGATGCCGTAAGGTTCGGCGCGGCGCACGTCGTAGGGGACGCCACAGGCTCGCAGCACCGGCCCGGTGATCGAATAGCGAATGGCATCCTCCGCCGAGAGTTTGCCCACCCCTTTCAGGCGCGAGACCAGAATCTCATTCTCCGTGAGCAGGCGATCAAATTCATCCACCTTCCGCGGCAGGCGATCATAGACCAGGCCCTTGAGCTTCTGCAGCGCTTCCGGCGGAATATCCCGCACCACGCCGCCGAAACGATGGTAGTTACACATCATCCGCGAGCCAGAGGCAGCCTCGAAAATATCCAGGATTAGCTCGCGTTCTTCAAAGGCATAGAGCGAGGGGGTGAAATAGGCGCCCAGGTCGTTGAGCAACATGCCGATCAGGATCAGGTGGTTCTGGATACGGCTCAGCTCGGCCATGATCACCCGCAGATACTCGGCGCGCTCTGGCACCTGGATTCCCATCAGCTTTTCCACCGCCAGGGCATAGGCCCAGTTATTGCTCATCGAATTGAAATAATCCAGGCGGTCGGTAAAAGGCATATTCTGCAAGAAGGTATTGCGCTCCCCGATCTTCTCGTGATTCCGATGCAGATACCCCACAACGGGTTTGAGCGCCACCACCGTTTCGCCATCCAGCACTGCCACGGCGCGGAAGACGCCATGCGTGGAAGGATGCTGAGGGCCGAGGTTGATGATCACGCGATCGGTCTTCAACTCATCGTCACTCTTCAAATAGCGGGCGAGCGAAGCATAAAGCAGCGCATCTGCTTTGTCGGGAGTCCAGTCTTCGGGGTTGAAATCGGGAGGGAATTTCAGGTTATCCTTGAAGGGGTTTTTCTCTTCGGCATAGAAAAACTTACCATCCGGCCAGCGCGATTTATAGGGCTTTGCCTCTTCCTCGTAGAAGGGTTCCTTCCAATCCTTGCGCAGCGGATGGCCGGCAAACCCCTCCCAGGTCAAGATGCGCCGCAGGTCAGGATGCCCGACGAAGCGGATGCCGAGCAAGTCCCAGGCTTCGCGCTCCTGGAATTCTGCGCCGGCCCAGATCGGGGTGACGGAGGGCACCTCAATCGGGTCCTGGCGCGGCACCTGTACTTTGAAGACGATGCCGGGGCCGCCGGTCGTCTTATAGGCGTGATAGACCACTTCCATCGTGTCCGGATAATAATCTACCCCCGTGACCGAAGAAAGCAGGTCGTAGCCGAACTCGTCACGCAAGGCGGTAGCGACTTCAAGGAGATGATCTTTTTCCACAATCCAGCCGCTGTAGCCGGGGCGAGTATCGGGGCGCACGGCCTGGGGAAAACGAGCAGCCAGATCAAGGGCGGGAGCAGTTACCGTTGCCATTTATCCCTCCTGTGTCTGAGCCTGGGCCGCCGCAATGCGCTTCAGCTCCTCGGCGCGCCGCGGATCAATGAGATCGGGGCCAAGGATGGGGACCGGTATCTGTACGCTATCCGGCCCTTTTTGATACCAGCGCACCTGGCGAATGGACTGTTTATCAATCTTTTCCTGCAATTTCATCATGCCGTAGATCAGGGCTTCCGGGGTCGGAGGGCAGCCCGGAATATAGACATCCACCGGGATAAACTTGTCAATCCCGGCCACGACGTTATAGCCTGCTTTGAAAGGCCCTCCACTGGAGGCGCAGGCGCCCATCGCCACGACGTATTTCGGTTCGGGCATCTGGTTGTAGAGACGCACCACAGCAGGAACCATCTTCTTGGTGACCGTCCCTGCCACGATCATGACATCCGACTGGCGCGGACTGGGGCGCATGACCTCCATCCCGAAGCGAGCCAGATCAAAACGTGGGGCCTGCACCGCGATCATTTCGATAGCGCAGCAGGCCAGGCCGAACATCATCGGCCAGAGCGAAGAACGCCGTCCCCAGTTATAGATGCGATCCAGGGTGGTGATGACCACCTGCCCTTGCATCTCCGGGGGAATCTCATAGCCAGGAACTTGCAGTTCACTGTGATCCACCATATAAGCTCTCCTCATACCAGAGTCGAAAGACTTCGAGCAGCAACTCATCATGGACTGGCCCGGGTTCATCCTGGAAACCTTCCAGATCGCGAATCAGATGCTCCAGCTGGTTCAGAGAAAGCTCATCCAGCGGATAGTTTGGATAGCGTTGCCTGAGCGCACGGGCGATGGCAAAAGGAGATTCCCAGGAGAGCGAGACCATCAGGGCGCGATTATAGCATAAGCGAAGAAAAGCAAAGGCGATTTTTGGAAAACTATCTTTTCAAAAATCGAAAGGTGAGTATAATCATCCCCAAATCATGACAACACGACGGGATCGCATTCTGGACTATCTGCGCACCCATGCCTCTGTGACACTGGAGGAACTTGCCCAGGCTTTGAAAATAGAAGCGGCCGCAGTGCGCTATCATCTGCGGCGATTGGAGGAAGCCGGGCTGATCGAATCGCGGCCGTGGATGGAGGGGAAGCGTGGCCGCCCGCGGCGCTGCTATTCGCTGAGCCGCAGGCTCCATGGAGATAATCTGCCGATGCTGGTCACGGTGCTCCTGACGCGCATGAGGGAGCAGGGATTGGAAGGGGAGAGGCTGGCGGCCTCCTTAGCCGAAGGGCTGCGCCGCGCCCTCCCCGTAGACCGGGGCCAGGCCCCAGAGAGGGTGCGCCTGCGCCTTCTTCTGGACTGGCTGGAGCGATGGCACTATGCGCCGCGCTGGGAGGCCGCCGCCCATGGGCCGCGTCTTTTCTTCCACCATTGCCCCTACTACGAGGTGCTGGAAGAGCATCCGGAGCTTTGTCAGATGGATGCCCTGCTCCTCGAAGGATGCCTGGGGCGCAGGGTGGTGATGATCGCCCGCGGGGAGTGGGAAACGCCATCGGCAGGCGTATGTATTTTCCAGGTGCAGGGGTGATTACGATGCCTTTACGCGGGCATTGAATTCCTCGATCAACGCGTCGATCTCCTCCACCTGCTGCTGCACCTCCGTCCAGTAGTCTGGATCGTACCATTGGGCATTCAGCTCTTCCGATGTTTTTCCCTGCTGTTCGACCCAGGTGAAGTATTTCAGGTTATGAATGCGCCGCCGATCCGTATAGCGCAGTTCCAGCAAGTGTTCCGTGGATTGGCCAAGAAGCCAGCGAGCATAATCGGCTGCTGCCTGGATTTCAGTGTATTCGCCCATCTCGGCGCGCATCTCTTGCAGGCGCGATTGATACAGCTCCATCGAGTCGGTCAGGACGCTCAGGACGATGTCCTGCTCCCCCAGCTCGTAATATCTGGCAAACTGGATGGCGCCCAACAGGTTGGAAATACCCGAAAAGCCTAACAGGTCTAATTGCGAGACGATTTCCTCGGGAACTCCGATCTTGACCAGGTAGGAACGGCCAGCCGGTTCATTGAAAAGGCGCGCCAGGCTGACCACCGCGTTATCGTCAATGGCGGCGACCAGGTCGGTGTTTTTGACATTGTGGATCCAGGGCACATGCTTATCCCCAATGCCTTCAATGCGATGGGCGCCGAAGCCGTTTTCGAGCAGGGTCGGGCACTGAAGCGCCTCGCAAGCCATGATCTTGCTCTCCGGGAAGCGCTGTTTCATGAAATCGCCAGAGGCGATGGTGCCGGCAGAGCCGGTGGAGGAGACCATGCCGCGGTAGCGGTCCTGGGGACGGGCGGCGCGTTCGAGCACCTCTAACATTGCATGGCCGGTGATTTCGTAGTGCCAGAGGTAGTTTCCCAGCTCTTCAAACTGATTGAAGATCATCAGGTCTTCGCCGGAGCGACGCAGTTCCCAGCATTTATCGAAAATCTCTTTGACGTTGGACTCGGTGCCGGGGGTTTTGATCACTTCGCCGGCGATGCGCTCCAGCCACTCAAAGCGTTCGCGGCTCATGCCCTCCGGGAGGATGGCAATGGAATGACAGCCGAGCAAAGCGGAATCATACGCGCCGCCGCGGCAGAAGTTCCCCGTGGAGGGCCAGACGGCCTTTTGCGTGGTTGGGTCGAACTGACCGGTGACCAGGCGCGGTACCAGGCAGCCGAAAGCCGCCCCCACTTTGTGCGCTCCGGTGGGGAACCATTTGCCGACCAGGAGCAGGATGCGCGCCGGCACGCCGCTCAAGCGAGGCGGAATTTCCAGGTAGTTCACAGGCCCAAAGCCGCCTCCCTGGGCCTTTGGTTCGTTATGCCAGGTGATGCGAAAGAGGTTGCGCGGGTGCAAATCCCACAAGCCGATCTGGCTGAGTTCGGCGCGCACTTCGGGCGGAATGCGCGAGGGGTCTTTCATCTGGGCGAAAGTGGGGATGAGGATGTTGCGCTCGCGCGCTCGCCGTACGGCACGTTCCAGACGTTCAGGATAGAGGGTGAGATCAATTCGGGCCATGGTTGTTCCTTTGGGAGGATGGATATAGCTGAGTCAATCTTGATTTCACTGCAAAGAGCCGACTTTCCCACCACAGAGACCCCGGAGATCACAGAGACTAAAGATAATTTTATCTTTCATCAAAAATAGGGTTGTGAAAATTTTTCTTACATGC
>JAGHYK010000136.1 GCA_017743695.1 Chloroflexota bacterium | reverse complement strand
GGGGAGGGTGGTTACTTTCGTTCTCGGAATTTCCTGAAGGAAAGATACACTACCCTCATGATTTTCTCCTGGAACGATGATTTTTGCCAGAATGCTGTCAGTGGCAGTCGCCCTGTGTAAAACGTGACGATCATCGTCCGCTTTGGTGACATTGGTAATCAGCGATCTGAACACAGGTAAAGTATGATAAATGCGTTACACTTTGTTATCAATTGCACAATTTCCCTGGAGGTTCCGATGCAGGCAATCCCTGGAGATTTTCTGCCGATTGATCGCAAGCAACGAGTGTACTCGCCATTTCGAGATGTGCCCATGCGCCCTGTAGAGGAGCGGGTGTGTGACTTTGAGGATGTGATGATCCCCCTGACCCCCGAACGCGCCATGGCCGAGGCTGCGCGGTGCATCCATTGCCCGGATCCGGCGCCTTGTATGCTGGCCTGCCCCACGCATAACGATATTCCCTCCGCCATGTGGCTGATTGAACAGGGACGCTTCCTTGAGGCGGCACAACTTTATCACCAGACCAGCTCGTTGCCGGAGATTTGTGGCCGCGTCTGCCCCCATGAACAGTTGTGCCAGGGGTCCTGTGTGCTGAACAAATATCACGAGCCGGTGTTAACAGGCGCATTAGAAGCATTTGTTGTGGATTACGAACGTCAAACGGTGGGATATGAGATCCCGCGCGGTGAACCCAGCGGCCATCGCGTGGCAGTGGTCGGGGCGGGGCCTTCCGGGCTGGCCTGCGCAGAACAACTGGTGAAATTCGGCCATCAGGTCACCCTGTTTGATGCCAAACCGGCGCCGGGTGGGTTGCTGGTATATGGGATTCCAAACTTCAAATTGCCCAAAGACGTGGTTTTCCGCAAATGGCAGGACCTGGAACGGGCCGGCGTAACCTTTGTGCCCAATACGCGCATTGGGAAAGATAAGACGATAGACGATCTCTTTGCGGAAGGCTTCGAGGCAGTCTTTATTGGGGTGGGGACAGGCATTGATGCCCCGATGGAAGACACCCCTGGTACCGACCTGCCAGGTGTGTATCAGGCAACGGATTTTCTCGTGCGCGCGAATGTTCCACTGGAATTATTGCCCCCGGAGAAGCGCCAGCGTCCGCAGGTGGGAAAACGAGTGGTCGTGATCGGGGGCGGCGATACGGCCTCCGATTGTCTGCGCACCGCGCTGCGTATGGGCGCAGAAGAGGTGACCTGCCTCTATCGGCGAACGGAGAAGGAGATGCCGGGGAATCGCAAAGACCGCGAACTGGCAAAGCAGGAGGGGGCCAGATACCGCTTCCTGACTCAACCGGTTCGTTTCATTGCCGGCCCGGATGGGCGCCTGGCGGCGGTGGAGTGCATTGAAATGCGCCTCGGAGAGCCGGATGCGAAAGGGCGCCGCAAGCCGATCCCTGTCGAAGGGTCGAACTTCGTCATCCCCTGCGATACCGCCATCCTGGCGCTCGGCTACTGGCCGGACCCCTTGATCGGTGAGACTACGCCAGGGCTGGAGACACACAATTGGGGATTGATCAAGGTGATCGATCGCGAGACCGGCGCCACCACCCGACCGGGGGTGTTCGCGGGCGGCGATGCGGTAACAGGGCCTGATCTGGTCGTGACAGCGATGGTTTCCGGGCGCAAAGCGGCCTGGGCTATCCACCGCTATCTGATGGAGAAAGCCTCGAAAAACTGAGTCCCGCGTTCTCTCAGGCATGAAAAAAGCAGAAGTCCTGCAGGACTTCTGCTTTTTCTTTCAGCAAACGGAGAGTCTCAGAGGATCTCCAGCTCCTTGAGTTTCTCTTCCGGCACCACGCCGTTGACCCAGCCGCGCTCCTGGTAGTATTCCTTGAGCATCAGGTCGAGTTCGCAGACGTGCCCCTGGGAGCCGGGCATGGTGGAAGGTTCCTTCAGGAAGCGCTCTGGCAGGTAGTCGCTCCCTTCGCGGAAGCCCGCCAGGTTATTGTAGTAGCGCTCCAGGTTGTAAATGCGCTCGCCCGTCTTGAGCACGTCATCGGCGGTGAAGGGGATACCGGTCATTGCCGAGAACTGGGCCGCGTATTCTTCTGGCCCTTCGGCGAATGCGCTGAACTTGCACAGGTCGAGGCTGTCGGAGAAGGCATGGATGTTCTGGAGCAGGGCGGTCAATTTGCCTTTGCCTTCCCAGGCCAGCGGATCGGTCTTCAGCGGAATCAGGCCCAGTTCGCTGGCGGGCGTGTAGGCGCGCAGGTGGCAGGCGCCGCGATTGCTGGTCGCGTAAGCGATGCCCATGCCCTTCAGGCCGCGCGGATCGTAGGCCGGGATCGCCATACCCTTGACCGTCATGGCGATCTCCGGATGCCCGAAGGCTTTGGCGGCGCGTTCGGTACCTTCTGCCAGGGTGTTGCCGACTCCCTCGCGGAAGGCGATCTTGCGCAGCGTTTCGATCATCCCGGCGGCATCACCCCATCTCAGCCCACCGCCATTGGCATAGCCCTTCTCACAGGCTTCCATGTACATCGCAAGCACGTTGCCGGCCTCGATGGTGTCCATGCCGTGATCGTTGCACATGTCAATCAGTTTGGCGATGGAATTGATGTCGTCGTTGTCACAATGGGCGCCAAGCGCCCAGGCCGATTCGTATTCCACGCTCTCCATATGCAACCCGGCATAGGGACCTTCTTTGATCTGGACTTCCTTCTTGCAGGCCACCGGACAGGCATGGCAGGTGGGATCATCTACGAGGATGGTAGATTTGACGTATTCGCCGCTGATCCGCTCCGCCTTCTCTCCGAAGGAGGTGAGCTGAGCGTTACGAGCCGGCAAAGCCCCCATGTTGCTGGTGATGTTCATCAACACATTGGTACCATAGACGGAGAGGCCACCCTTGCGCGGCGCGGTGACGTTCTTCTCGTCCATGATGGTGGCCAGAGCGCGCTGATGCGCCTGTTTGAAGGCTTCGCGATCGGCAGCCTTCGGCATGGCCTTTTCCGCCTTGATGACGATGGCTTTCAGGTGCTTGCTGCCGCCGACACATCCCGTCCCACCGCGGCCGCTGGCGCGATCCATCTCATTGATCCAGCAGGCGAAGCGCACCAGGTTCTCCCCCGCCTGGCCAATGGCGATCACGCTCAAGTCCTTCTCGCCATACTTTGCCTGGAAGTAGCGTACTGTATCGTGTACACCTTTGCCCCAGACCTCGGAAGCATCCAGGATTTCCACCTGGCCATCGTGGACATAGGCATAGACCGGCTTTTCGGCTTTGCCCTTGAAGATCAGGCCGTCAAAACCAGCCCAGCGCAGACGGGCTGCCGACCAGCCACCATGATGGCTGTCTACCACCGTGCCGGTGAGCGGCGATTTGGTCACGACGGCCATGCGACCGCTCATATTGGCTTCGGTGCCGGTCAGCGGGCCGTTCATGAAGCAAAGAATGTTATCCGGGGAAAGCGGGTCCACCTGAGGGCCGTTCTCTAAAAGATAGCGCACACCCAGGCCGCGACCGCCGATATACTTGCGCGCCCACTCTTCGGGGATAGGCTTATATTCAACCTTCCCTGTCGTTAAATCCACGTGGGCAATGCGATTGGCATATCCTCCGAAAGGCATGACAGACCTCCTTTCCTTGAGACACGACAAGATGTTGTTTACTCGATAGATTCAAAATCCAGGTAACTCCCTGTCTCCCCGTCCTTGCAAACCCTTCCCTCGAGGCGATTACATTGCCAGGCTTACAAGGATAAAGGGGATTTGGCCATCATGGCCCATTACAGCCTGGATCGGCAAGCGAGGGTCATTTCAGTTGCCGGCACATCACCTCCTTTCAAGACTTTTATCGTCCCGGTGGAAAGAGGGCAAGCACATCCTCTTCCTGCAGATGGTTGTTGTAGAAGCCGCCTGCATAGGCCAGATCGCGGCCGTTCAAAAGGACACGCCAGGCCGGACGTGGCACATAGGCAGGATATACCTCTACCCAGAGGGAATCCTTTTTCTCCTGGGAGCGCCAGATCGGTTGTAAGGCCTCCCGCCGTGCCTGGGGAAAGTAATTGAAAAACTTGCGCAGCGCCTCTGCAACGGTGCTCCCTCGATCTACCCGAAGGGTAATGCCATCCCCGCCAACGATGGAGCGCAGTCGTCCAAAGACTTTCACCTGCACGGGGAAATCGCCATGCTCGGATTCGCGGGCTACTTCGTATCCCATGAGCATCATATCGAGCTGCACGCTCAGGTACTTGCTCCAGGCTGCTGCGGCTGCCGCCAGGGCCTGTGCTTCCATGCCGGCCTCGGCCATAAAGCGGGCGAAGGATGCCTGGACCAGGCCAATGGAGGCGATGATGTATTGGGGAGGCGTGTGGATATGGCGCGGCCCATGCCCGGCGTGATATTTACCGGCGCGGAACAGATAGCAGGCGAATTCATCGCTGGTATCCATGCCCAGGGTGCGCGCCAGCCAGACGGTGAAGAAGCGGCGGCGCTCCTCCAGATGGGCTTCGTCCACGTTTTCCTCCCACCCCAGAATGGCGGCGGTTTCCGGAACGGAGCGCAGGTAATCGTATGTCTGGACGACCAGCTCATGGCCGCGCCGGAAGAGAATTTCGACGGAACGAGCTGCAGCCCGGCGCGTTTCTTCGTTCCAGCCCACAAAGCGCAGCATTTCCCGCCAGCGATCTTCCGGCGAGGGGAGCAGATGCTCGATTTGCAGTTCTTCCTGCATGGCATTTCTCCAGACAAAACCAGTTCATTCCTCCAGCGTGGAGAGATCGCCCTCCGGCATTCCTAAGGCACGGGCGCGCAGAACGCGCCGCATGATCTTGCCAGAGCGCGTCTTGGGCAGCGAAGTGACAAATTCGATCTTTTCCGGTTTGGCAATCGGGCCAAGGTGTTGAGCAACGTGCTGGCGCAATTCTTCAGCCAGTGCCTCGGAGGGGGTGTAGCCGGCGCGAAGCAGACAATAGGCATGAATGGCGTTGCCTTTGACCTCGTGCGGCAGGCCAATAGCTGCCGCTTCCGCCACCGCCGGATGGCTGACGAGCGCGCTTTCGATCTCGGCAGTCCCCAGGCGATAGCCAGACACCTTGATCACATCATCCACCCGCCCGATAATCCAGAAGTAGCCATCCTCATCGCGCCGGGCGGAGTCGCCGGTCATGTAAAGGCCGGGGTATTTGCTCCAGTATTGCTTGACATAGCGCTCGGGATCGCCATAGATGGTGCGCAACATGGCCGGCCAGGGGCGCTTGAGCACCAGATACCCCTCCTCTCCAACAGGCACGGGATTGCCTTGCTCGTCGAGAATATCCGCTTCCTGACCGAAGAAGGGGCGGGTGCCAGAACCGGGCTTGAGGGGTACCACCGGGGTAGGCGTGATCATGAACATCCCTGTCTCTGTCTGCCACCAGGTATCCATAATCGGGCAGCGCTCTTTGCCGATCACGCGGTAGTACCATTTCCAGGCTTCCGGGTTGATCGGCTCTCCCACAGTTCCCAACAGGCGCAGGGAGGAGAGATCGTGACGATTGGGCCAGGATTCGCCAAAGCGCATCAGGCCACGGATGGCAGTCGGCGCGGTATAGAGGATGGTGATCCCGTATTTTTCGATCAGCGCCCACCAGCGGTCGGGATAGGGATACGTCGGCGCGCCCTCATACATGAAGGAAGTCGCGCCCAGGAGCAAGGGACCATAGACGATATACGAATGCCCGGTAATCCAGCCGGGATCGGCGGCGCACCACCAGCGATCATCGTCTTGAATATCGAAGACGTACTTCAGCGTGCTGTAGACTCCCACCATATAGCCGCCATGAACATGCAGGATGGCCTTGGGTTTGCCGGTCGTGCCCGAAGTATACAGGATGAAGAGCGGATCTTCTGCGTCCATGACCTCGGTCGGGCAGTGTCCGTTTGCCACAGGGAGCTTGATCAGTTCATGGTACCAGTAATCACGCCCCGGCTCCATGCGGATCTCCTGGCCGGTGCGCTTGACCACGATCACGCTTTCTACGGATGGACAGCGCTTGAGGGCTTCGTCTACCGTCTTCTTGAGTTCGACGATTTTGCCGTTCATCCAGCCGCCATCGGCGGTGATCACCATTCTGGACTGGGAGTCTTCAATGCGTCCCTGGAGGGCATCCACGCTGAAGCCGCCGTAGACCACGGAGTGGATGGCGCCGATCTTGGCGCAGGCCAGCATGGCAATCACAATTTCGGGAATGCGCGGCATGTAGATGGTGACGCGATCCCCCTTACGAATGCCCATGGCTTTGAGCACATTGGCAAACTGGTTGACTTCCCGATGGAGGGCAAAATAAGAATAGGTGCGAACGTCCCCCGGTTCCCCGACCCAGATAAGGGCTAACTTGTTCTTGCGATAGGTGGTTTGATGACGATCCAGGCAGTTATGCACAATATTGACCTTTCCCCCTATGAACCACTTATAGAAGGGCTTTTGACTGTCATCGAGGACCCGTTCCCACTTCTGGTACCATTCCAGTTCGGAGGCTTCCTCCGCCCAGAACCCCTCCAGGTCCTCCTGCGCCCGTTTGGCCAGTGCATCCCAATCCTTCAATCGCGCCCTGGCAATCACTTCCGGAGAAGGATAGTAAACTTCTCCATGCAACGAACCTTGTTGGGCCATACGCATCCTCCTTTAGCAAAGAGTTTTCACGCGAATTTTCTCCCCCGTTTGGGGTGAATTATACCAGACTTTTGAGTTGAGTTGATGTTTTGATACTGTATCGTTGCTTCAGGAAATTTGTGGAAAGAAGCCCGCTTCTCGCTGA
>JAGHYK010000135.1 GCA_017743695.1 Chloroflexota bacterium | reverse complement strand
TCTTCTCCCCGCTACGCCTTGACCTTCTGGTAAAGATACCCGCTGTTCTCCCATAGAGAGACAAATCCGGCCTTCGTTGCCTGGGTAAGCACTTCAGAATGGCAGGGCGCCAGCCAGGCGACCCGTTGGAGGCCGCGGGCAGCAGCCAGTGCAGAACTGGCGCGTAGCAGCTCAGGCAAAGCCTCCCAGTCACAGGCCACCAGCCCCAGCGTCAACGCAGCGCCTTCACTCTCCTCCCAAACCACCAGATAGCCCTCCCCTCCCCGCCATTCCAGAACCCCCGCCTGGAGCGCCAGCGGTCGCAGCACCTCTTCGCAGGGAGTCACGAACTTCCATCCCAAATCCAGCAGTCCATGCGTTTGAGCCGCCACAGGCGCCGAACGCAGTCGCTCCAGCACAAGCGGAATTTCAGCAGCGTCGCAGGAGCGGAAAGTCGCCTCTCCCATCTGCGCCTCTGCTCCCAGCGCCATCACCTCCCCGATCTTCTCATACCCCAGGCGCGCGCACAAGTGATGCACCTGCACGCGCTTTGCGCTGGTCATCAGGCGCACCGTGCCGTTGCCATGCTCCAGCCACCAGCGATCAATGTACTCGTGGACGTGCGAACCGATTTTCATCCCCTGATAGCGTGGATCCACGCGAAACCCTTCCATCCACCACTGATCGCGGGTCAGGCGCACCACGCGCGCCATCCCCACCGCTCGCCCCTCATATTCCGCCACGGCCAGCAAACCATCGGTATTCGCCAGCCAGGCCTCCCAAACCGAGGGCACATAATCGTGCCCCTCCCAGATAAAGCGTGTGAAATCCAGGATATACGGCGTATCCAGCGGCAGCGCCGGCCGGCAGGCCACAACCGAACGGGCAAACCCAGGCCAGATCATGGGAAGAGTTTCTCCATCACTTCCGGACAGTAACGCGCCACCATCTCCGAAGAAAGCCCATTCTCACGACAGATCTCCGCATAAAGATCGGCAGAAGGGCGCCGTGTGCGCTTCTGCGTCTCCGGGTCCAGTGCCCACAGCCCAAAGCGCTGACTCCAGCCGCGCTCCCACTCGAAATTATCCACCAGCGTCCAGTAAAAATACCCTTTCACCGGCCAGTTGAAATTGATCGCCCGCCAGACCTGATGCACATGCTGGGCCAGATAGCGCGGGCGCATGTGATCATCCGCATCCTCCACCCCGTTCTCGGTGATCAGGATCGGCAGATCGGGATACGTGTGCGCGGCCCACTTCAGGGTAGCGAACAGTCCCTCTGGAATGTTGGCAATGAAGCCCGTATCGCTCAAATCCGCGTCCTTTGGGAAACCGCTATCCGTGAAAAGCTCCCCTGGCTTGCGCAAATTAAACCAGACCGTATCCTGGGAATAGTAATTGATACCCAGGTAATCCTGCGTCCCTTTCGCCTCTGGCAGGCGCACCTTCGCCACTGGCGAGCGCATCACCCCCTCGGAGATCGCCGAAGGGAACGCCATATTCACCCCCTGATAGCGCAGGGCGCGCATCAGCCGGTCAAGCGGCGACCAGGCGCGCCGCGCCACCATCGGACGATAGTGCAGCGCATATCCCACGCGCGCCTCGCGCTGAATCTGATGAATGGCGCGGTAGGCCGCCGCGTGCGCCCGGATCATATTTGCCATCACCTGCATCGCAAGCTTGAGATCGTGCTTCCCCGGCGGAAAAGCACCGCTCACATAGCCGCTCAGCGCGTAAACATTCGGCTCATTGATCGTGCACCATAGCGTCACATAATCCTTGAGCGCCTCCACCACCCGTCGCACGTAGGCCTCAAAACGCGCCACCACCCCCTCTTGCTCCCAGCCTCCCTGCTCGGTCAACCAGATCGGATCGGTGAAATGATGCAAAGTGACCAGCGGCGTCATCCCCCGATCATACAACCCGCGCGCCATCTGGCGGTAATGTTCGATGGCGTCCTCATCCCAGCGGTCGGGCTTCGGCTGTACACGGCTCCACTCGATAGAAAAGCGATGCGCATTCTGCCCGGCCTCGGCGGCGCGGTCAAAATCCTCCTTCCAGCGTCCGTTCCACCACTCACAGGCGCGCCCGGAGCGATGCAGCGTATGTCCGCCCTCCTCCCACAACCACCACTGATTCCCGCTATTGCCGCCTTCTACCTGATGGGAAGAAGTCGCCGTGCCCCAAAGAAAACCGCGTGGAAAACGAAAAGTTGCCTGAGGCATATTTTTCTCCTTCAGGAAAGATAGACACACCGGAATTCGCCCAATCTTGAACGGCTAAGGCGCGCGGTCTCCGGGCCCGCGAGCTTCCCTGTGCGCCTGCCTCGCCGACCTGGGGCCGCCTCCCGCGCCTGAAACATCGCCGCCGCCTGTGGCAGGGAAAGGGTCGCCTCCCCCTGCCGCTACCCCAAGACCATCACTCAGCCCATTCCAGCTCAAAATCGCCGATATAGACCGTATCCCCTTCCTGGATACCGGCCTGGCGTAGCGCCTCGTCCACGCCCAGATGCTCCATCAGTTTCTGAAAGCGTCGCACCGAACCGTCATGCTCCCAATAGGTCATCGCCGCCGCCCGCTCGATCGCCTCCCCGGAGACGCGCCACTCCCCCGGTCCCAACCGGGTGACCGTGAACTCCCGTGCGGCTGCCTTAGGCCGATAGACCGGCACCTCGGCGGGCATCTCTTCCGCCGGCAACTCCTGCAGCAAACGCACCGCCTGGAGCAAAAGCGGGCGCGTCCCCTGGCGCGTCAACGCCGAAATCGCATGGAGTTCGATCCCCTTGCGGGCAAACTGCTCTCGCAGTTCCGGGTAACGTTCCTGCACCTGCGGCTGATCCATCTTATTCAGCGCCACAACCTGGGGCTTCTGCGCCAGCCTGGGGTCAAAATAGGCCATCTCGCTATTGATCTGGCTGAAATCGGCCAGCGGATCGGCGCTCAACCCGTCGAGGAGATGGATCAGAACGCGCGTGCGCTGAATATGGCGCAGAAATTCATTCCCCAACCCGATTCCCAAATGCGCCCCCTCGATCAGGCCAGGAATATCGGCCAGAACCACCGTGGCGTACTCATCCAGTGCAGCCACGCCCAGGTTTGGCTCCAGGGTCGTGAAGGGATAGGGCGCGATCTTCGGGCGGGCATTGGTGAGCGCGGCCAGCAGGGTGGACTTGCCGGCATTCGGCACACCGATAATCCCAATATCCGCCAGTAACTTCAGCTCCAGGCGCAGGCGCTTTTCTTCGCCGGGTTCGCCTTTCTCCGCGACGCGTGGCGCCTGATGCGTCGGGGTGGCGAAACGGGCATTGCCGCGTCCCCCCCGTCCGCCGCGACACACAACCAGTCGCTGACCGGGCTGCGTCAGATCGCCCAACAGCAGGCCGCTTTCCGCATCATAGACCATCGTTCCCGGCGGCACCTTTAAGACCATGGGCTCGCCATTGCGTCCGGACTTATTGTTGCTTCCACCGGGCTGTCCATCTTCGGCCACAAAGCGCTTCTTGTGGCGAAAGTGCCAGAGCGTATTGAGATGCTCATCCACTTCCAGAATGACATCCCCGCCCCTGCCTCCATCCCCTCCATCCGGGCCGCCGCGGGGCACAAATTTTTCCCGATGGAAATGCACCATTCCATCGCCGCCCTTGCCTGAGCGCACCTCCAGCTCGACCTCATCGAGGAACATGGGATTTCAAGTCCTCCAGACGCAATCGTGCCACGGAAACCACGCTATCCCCTGCCTGGGGAGTGATCAGACGTACCCCGCGCGTGGCGCGTCCGGCCTGCTTCACATCCCGCACATTCAGGCGCAAAAGGATGCCGTTGGCCGTGATCAACGTCAGGTCGTCATCCGGTTGCACCACGCGCCCGGCTACAATTTTACCCACATTGCTCAATGCCTTCCGATCAATCGTCGCCACGCCGGCCCCGGCGCGGTTCTGCAGTGGATACTCCTCAAGCGGCGTGCGCTTGCCAAAGCCCTGCCCGGTCACGATCAGGAGCTGTGCGCCGGGCTCCACGATCTCCATGCCAGCCACGGCATCCCCCTCTTCCAGGCGAATCGCCTGCACGCCGGCTGCGGTGCGTCCCATGGGGCGGACAGCACTTTCCGGAAAGCGCAGCGCTTTCCCCTGCTCTGTCACCAGGAGGATCTCATCGCTCCCCCGCGTCAGGCAGGCCCATCCCAGCACATCGCCTTCTTCCAGGCCCATGGCGATCATCCCGGAGGCTCGCACGGCAGCGAATTCGGAGAGCGAAATTCGCTTGATCTTCCCCTTCCGTGTGGCCAGGGTGCAATAGCGGGCCGCGGAAAAATCGGCCACTGTCACCGCTGCCGTGACCCGTTCCCCGGCCTCGAGCGCCAAAACGTTCACCAGTGCGACGCCGCGCCCGTTCCGATCCGCTTCGGGAATTTGATACACCTTTTGCGAATAAACCTTGCCCTTATCGGTGAAGAACAGCAACGTGTGCAGGGTACGCGCGGGCAGCAGCATAACCACTTCATCCTCGTCACGGGTGGCGTGCGCCGTCACCCCCCGACCGCCGCGCCCCTGCGCCCGGAAGGCATCCACCGACGTGCGCTTGATATAGCCCCGCTCGGTGATGCTGATCAGCACATTCTCGTCATGGATCAGGTCCTCTTCCCGCAGGGTTTCCGTCGCCTCGGGCACGATCCGCGTGCGACGATCATCGCCATATTTCTGCGCCAGCTCCTGCGTCTCCGTGCGGATCAGGTCGAGCACCTTTTGCGGATGCGCCAGCAGGTCCTCCAGATAAGCGATCTGCGCCTGCGTCTGCTGATGCTCCTGCTCGATCTTCTGTCGCTCCAGCGCCGCCAGCCGCCGAAGCTGCAGATCGAGGATCGCCTGCGCTTGCGCTTCGCTGAGGCCGAAGGTACGCATCAGGCGTTGACGCGCCTGATCCGCATCTGCCGATTCGCGGATAGTCTGGATCACCGCGTCCAGATGGGCGAGCGCGATCAAATAACCATCCAGGATATGCAGGCGAGCGCGCGCCTTTTCCAGCTCAAAGGTTGAACGTCGCGTGATCACCTGCCGACGATGCTCAATGAAGACCTGTAACGCCTTCTTCAGCGGAAGCAGACGCGGCTCACCATCTACCAGGGCCAGCATCTGCACGCTGAACGTTGTCTGCAAGGGGGTGAACTTATAGAGCTGATTGAGCACTTTTTGGGGTTGCGCGCCGCGTTTGAGTTCGATCACGATGCTCATCCCGCGCCGATCCGATTCGTCGCGCAGATCGGCGATCTGATCCAGCGTCTCCTCGCGCACCAGCTCGGCAATGCGCTCGATCAACGCGGCTTTGTTCACCTGGTAAGGGATTTCCGTGATGACGATCTGGTATTTTCCGTTCTTGTTTTCCTCGATGTGCGCCACGCCGCGCACGGTCAGGCGGCCGTGGCCGGTGGCGTAGGCGGCTTCGATCCCCTCCATGCCGACAATCAACCCACCGGTCGGGAAATCCGGCCCTGGCACATAGTGCAGCAGCTCGGCCAGGGAAACCTCCTCCACCTGGTCGTAGCGCTCGATCAGGTAGGCGATGGCCGCGGCCAGTTCCCGCAAATTGTGAGGGGGGATGTTGGTCGCCATACCGACGGCGATCCCGGCCGCGCCGTTCATCAGAAGATTCGGCAAGCGGGAGGGCAGGACAGAGGGCTCTTTCAGGCTATCATCAAAATTTGGAACAAAATCTACAGTATCTTTTTCAATATCCGCCAGCAACTCCTCAGCCAGTTCCGTCAGGCGGGCTTCGGTATAGCGCATGGCAGCGGGGGGATCGCCATCTACGGAGCCGAAGTTACCCTGCCCATCCACCAGGAGATAGCGCATCGAGAAATCCTGCGCCATGCGGGCCATCGCCTCGTAGACGGCAGCGTCGCCGTGGGGATGATATTTTCCCAACACTTCGCCGACAATGCGCGCCGATTTTTTATAGGGCGCCTGATGTCGCAACCCCATCTCGTGCATGGCATAGAGAATACGCCGTTGAACAGGTTTCAAGCCATCGCGCGCATCCGGCAAAGCCCGAGCGACGATCACGCTCATCGCGTAATCCAGGTAAGCCGTGCGCACCTGCTCGTCAATATCCACTGACTGTACCAGACCTGCTTCCATAAAATCCCTGTCCGAAAGAGTGACTTCGTCTGATTGCATCGAAGAGGTTAGATTCCCTGGTCCCTGTCATCGCCAGGCCGCGATAGCCGCCGAAGCGATCCCCTCGCCAGCCTCACCAATGCTCTTGTTGCTCGTGGGGAAGTTGAGATGGCTTTGCCGTCTTTAGCGGCTCATAATGAGACGGGCGAGGCGGATTGAACGATAGCCATCGTCGTCCGCGTGCGCAGACCTGCAACCGTCAATAAAAAAGCCCGCTCGCGCGGGCTGCTGTGCCGAAGGTGGGATTTGAACCCACACGGGGGAACCCCCACTACGCCCTGAACGTAGCGCGTCTGCCAAATTCCGCCACTTCGGCGTTGCGAGCCTGATTTTACACCCATTTGTCCGTACTGTCAACATTTTTGGGGAGCAATCTCCTGGCCAATGTCCCCACGCGTGACGGTTACCATTGAATTTCTCCGCGTGTCAGACGATTCTCATAGTCTTCAAATCCAGCCAGGCAATCGGAGAAACCCGACTCGGAAAGTTCTGGTGCCTCCATAAACTGATTCCATAGTTGCCAGCAAGTAACATCTTGCCTTATCAGTAAGAAATCTACGAAATCGCTTACCTCTTGTTGGATAAGCGATTCGGACAACTGGCGAATCCTGGTTACAGTCACTCA
>JAGHYK010000134.1 GCA_017743695.1 Chloroflexota bacterium | reverse complement strand
GAGCGACGCTGGAAGGAACAACAGGAAGAGGATCGACGGCGCTGGGAAGAACAACAACGCCGTTGGGAAGAGAACCAGCAGCAAATCCGCCGGCTGGACAGGCGAATTGATCAGACCATCGGCGCCATAGGCGCACGCTGGGGTATGATGAGCGAGGCGACCTTCCGCAACGCCTTGCGCAGCATCCTGGAAGAAAACTTCGGCGTCAAAGTGGAACGGGTGAAGTACAAAGACGAGAGCGGAGAGGTGTTTGGACGGCCAGATATCGTTGATCTGGATGTGGTGATCTACAACGGGCACTTGCTGGTCTGTGAGATCAAGTCCTCTGCGAGCCGCGCCGATGTCTATTCCTTTGAGCGCAAGGTTCGCTCCTACGAAAAGCGGGTCGGGCGCAAGGCAGACCGGGCAATTCTCATCTCACCGATGATCCACAAGAAAGACATCGAACTGGCGCGCACGCTGGGGATCGAAGTGCACACCAGCATAGATGATGTCAAGCCTGAATGATGCCGAACAGGCAAAAAGGGGAAGATAGCATGGCGGGAAATTTCTCTTCCCCTCTGATCTGAGTCTCCTCCCCTGCCGTAACAGCCAATGAAACAACTTCTCCAAAACCTCAAAAGTGGTGAAACGTTCATTGCCGAAGTGCCCATTCCCACCCCTCGACGTGGGCAGGCACTGGTACGGGTGGTGAACTCGCTGATCTCCGCCGGCACCGAACGCGCCCTTGTTGAATTTGCCCACAAGTCGCTGGCGGGGAAGGCGCGCGCCCGCCCCGATCTGGTGCGTCAGGCGCTGCAGAAAATGCAGCGGGAAGGCCTGCGTTCGACGCTGGAAGCGGTATTCAACCGCCTGGATCAACCCATGCCTCTGGGGTACTCATCCGCCGGTGTGATCGTCGCCCTGGGCGAGGGCATGGAGGGATTCTTCATCGGTCAACGCGTGGCCTGCGCCGGGGGAAACCACGCAGTACACGCCGAATACAACCTGATCCCGCGCAACCTGCTCACCCCCATTCCAGAAAATGTAGACTTCGAGTCCGCCGCCTTCACCACCCTGGGCGCCATTGCCCTGCACGGATTTCGCCTGAGCCAGGCCGCGATCGGGGAATCGGTCGCGGTGATCGGGCTGGGCCTGGTCGGGTTGCTGACCGCGCAGATCGCCGCGGCTGCGGGCTGCCGTGTGCTGGGCATTGATCGGGCCGCGGATCGCGTCGCGCTCGCCGCCTCCCTGGGATTTGCGGCCGCGCCGCGCGCCCAGGCCGAATCCGCCGCCGCAGCGTTTACCCAGGGGCGCGGCTTCGATGCGGTGATCCTCTGCGCCGACACCCCCTCTAACGATCCCGTGGAGCTGGCCGGCGCTATTGCCCGCCTGCGCGGGCGCGTGGTCGCAGTCGGCGCGGTGGGACAGACTTTGCCACGCAAAATCTACTACGAAAAAGAACTCACCTTCGTCAACTCCCGCTCCTATGGGCCCGGACGTTACGACCCGCACTACGAAGAAGAGGGAGAGGACTATCCCTATGCCTATGTGCGCTGGACGGAGGGGCGCAATTTCGAGGCCGTCTTGCACCTGATGGCTGAGGGCAAATTGCGCGTTCATCCCCTGATCACCCATCGCTTCCCGATTGAGCAGGCCCCTGAAGCCTACGAATTGATCCGCGGGCGGCGAGCAGAGCCCTTCCTGGGCGTCCTGCTCACCTATGGCGCCCCCAGCCTGGAACTTCCTGCGGAGCGAAGGATCCGCCAGATTGCCGGCCCGCCTCCCCTGCAGGAGGTACGACTGGGAGTGATCGGCGCGGGAAACTTCGCCCAAAACACCCTCCTGCCGCTCCTCCAGCGCTTCCCCTCGATCAGCCGCCTCGGTGTGGCCTCCAGCGGCGGTGTCCATGCGGCGCAGACCGCGCGCAAGTTTGGCTTTGCATACGCCACCTCTGAGCCACAGGAAATCCTCCAGGACCCACAGGTGAACGTGGTCGCTATCCTGACACGTCATGATACGCATGTGCCCCTGGCCCTGCAGGCCCTGGAACAGGGCAAACATGTCTTCGTGGAAAAGCCCCTGGCAATTGACGAAACGCAATTACAGGCCATCGAACAGGCACTGAGCCAGGCCAACACCCTGTTGACGGTGGGATTCAACCGTCGTTTTGCTCCCCTCTCCCAACGCCTGAAAGCGCTCCTGCAGCAACATCACGAGCCACTTTTTGCTCACTACCGGGTCAATGCGGGCTATCTGCCCCGCGATCACTGGCTGCATCATCCTGAGCAGGGCGGCGGACGGTTGATCGGGGAGGCCTGTCACTTTGTGGATTTGCTGACCTTCCTGGTCGGGAGTGTGCCGCAACTGGTGAGCGTGCAGGCGCTGCCGGATGCCGGCAAGTACCGGCGTGACAATTTCACCCTCACCCTGCGCTTCGAGAACGGTTCGCTGGCCGTGCTGGACTACCTGGCAAACGGGGATCGCTCCTATCCGAAAGAACGGCTGGAAGTCTTCTGTGGGGGGGCCATCGCCATCCTGGAGGACTTTCGGCGACTGGAATGGTTTCAGGATGGGCGCCGCCAGCGTTTTCGCTCGCCCGGCGATAAGGGCTGGTATGCCGAATGGGAGGCTTTCCTCCAGGCGTTACGCCGCGGCGGGCCGCCGCCCATCCCCTACGAACACCTGATCGGGGTCACGCGCCTGACGATCCAGGCGGCGCGTCAACTGGAAGCGGGCGCATGAGGCGCGCTATTCGATGGAAATCTCCACGTGTTCGCCGTCTTCTTCGTCCACCACGTCAATAATCTTGCCGCTCACATCGTTGCGTAGCGCCTGCATGATGGCGTTCATATCCAGCCCGGCCACTTCCGGCGCGAAATGCGCGCCGATCTTCAAACCAGCGTCCACCAGGCTGAGCGGCAATTGAACCGATGCCTTAATCTTGCCGGTTTTCGTATCCGTGACCCGAATGCGCAGCCAGCGGGCACTGCCTCCCAGGCTGGTGTGGCGCGTCTCCCCTTTCTCACTCAGTGCGCTCAGCAAGCGCGCCCCCTCCTCCGCCGTAATCTTCCCTTCCTCGATCATCTTCAAAATTCTCATTCTTTCTTCAGGTGTTGCCATCATTCTCCTCTCCAAAATATGAAAAATACAAAAATCGAACCACAAAGGCGCGGATACACAAGAACAATGAAAAGGGAACTTTGTGACTTTGTGCCTTCGTGGTGAAATTTCAGGGTTTTTGCTGTGAACGCAAAATATGCAACGGTTTTGATGCAGAGCTGAATACTTACCTCAGAACTCCCATCCGCAAACGCCAACCTCGAGGGACCTGGGGCGATCCGCCGCGCCTGGAGCTTCAAGCTGGCCTGTAGCCGCTTTTCCGCCGGCCGCCCGTGGATCGCCTCCCGCACCTGCGCCGCGCCTTCTCCGAGCCTGCGGAACATCCCGGCGCATTCACGCTTTCTCAAGGGCCTGCAGCAATTTCTCAGCCTCTTCGGCGGTGATCTT
Source organism: Chloroflexota bacterium (assembly GCA_017743695.1). Taxonomy (GTDB): domain Bacteria; phylum Chloroflexota; class Anaerolineae; order Anaerolineales; family Villigracilaceae; genus 630D-37. The sequence continues at coordinate 3,338 of JAGHYK010000134.1, read as the reverse complement.
CTTCTCCTGAAGCATACGCAGGATGGCAAGTTCTTCTGCTTCCAGGGACTTCTCCGCCTTCGGGGGAATGCTTTCAGAAACCGTTTCCTTTCGAGACGAAGGGCGCATTCCAAACGGGCGGATGCGCGACATCAGACGGGAAAGTTTCCCACCCAGCCCCGCTTCCGCCATCCCTTCGACGACGACATGCTCCACCGCCTCCACCTGCATCTCCCCGGCGATCCCCTGGACGTTGATTCCCTTGATGTTTTGCACCCTGACATCGCCGCTGATGCCATCCAGGATGATTTGCGATCCCCGCGGCGCCTGCAGGCGAAGATCACCGGCTATGCCGTCCAGAATCAGGGTATTCCCCTCCGTATTGACATTCCCCAGCGCATCGGCCTCCAGGCGAATCTCCTCGCCCTCCTGACCGTAGACTTCGATGTCGCCGGCAACTCCTGTAATACGGATTTGCGGCTGACTGCCGAGCGAAAAACGCATCTGATACATTTCAGACCTCCTCACCGCTCAAGATTTGAATGGCCTGTTCGGCTGTGATACGCCCGTTTTCCAGGTCTTCGAGCACCTGACGGCGCCGAAGTTCATCCACGATGGGCGGCTCTTCCTTGCCGGGTTCATAGCCCAGAGCGCGAATCAACTCATGCAGGCGATTGCGCAGCGTGGGATAGGAAAGCCCCAGCTCCGCCTCCAGACGGTTCAGCTTCCCCTCACAACGCACAAACGCCAGCAGAAACTCGATCTGTTGCGGGGTCAACGAAGCCAGCGCCGGCAAGGGAGATGACTCAAAGCGTCCCTCGATGGTTGTGTCGCAAGACTCACAGTGATAGCGGGTCACCGTCAAGGGAGCATTACACACAGGACAGCGCAAGAGAGCACGATTCATGGGCACCTCCATAAAGTCAAAACCATTATAAATAAAAGCAATCTTTTTGTCAAGAGATATAAATAAAATTCATTCGATGTTGAATTTATTTCGGCGTGCGTTTTGCCCTTTCGCCCCCCTGCGCCCCTGAAAGTGCGACCCTTCACGGGCAGGCCCACTCACCCTCCTGTACCTTCCGAAACACCTGGAAACACTGAACCGGTGACGCGCTCCACCCTCCATCGAGTAAAATATCCCCATGTTCCTCTTTATCCTTGCCATTTTTCTCTCCGCCTTCCTGCTCTTCCAGGTTCAACCGCTGATCGCTCGCTATCTCCTGCCGTGGTTTGGAGGCGTGCCTGCCGTATGGTCAACCGTACAAATGTTCTTCCAGATACTCCTGACGGCTGGCTACGCCTATGCAGACTGGATCGCAAAAAGCGGCCGCCGGAGGGAACGTTACCATCGGCTCCTGCTCCCCTTCTCAGCGATCCTGTTGCTCGTCCTGGGAGCCATCTGGAACTCGCCGATCACACCCTCGGCAGGCTGGAAGCCATCCCCCAATGCGCCGCCCATCGCAGAAATTTTGAGACTCCTCGCCATCTCGGTTGGCCTGCCCTATTTCCTGCTGGCATCCACCAGCCCTCTGCTCCAGGCCTGGTTTCATCGCCGTTTTCCGCAACGCACCCCCTATTTTCTGTATGTTTTCTCCAACCTGGGGTCTCTGTTGGGATTACTTGCCTATCCCGTGATCATCGAGCCCTTGCTGGGGCTGCGCAGGCAGGGTTGGACATGGTCGGCGCTTTACCTGGTTGACGCGCTCCTGCTTTTCCTCCTGACCTGGCAGGCGGGTCAACGCCCGGACACCGCTCACGAGGAAACCCCAACCTCGCCTGCGCCTTCCTGGCGGCAGGGCCGCGTATGGATGGGGCTGGCGGCAACGGCATCGCTCTTTCTGTTAGCGACAACCGCCCAGATCACCCAGGAGATAGCCGTCGTTCCGTTCCTTTGGGTCCTGCCGCTCACGGTATATCTCCTCTCGTTCATTATCACCTTCTCCGGCGAACGCTGGTACAGGCGTGGCCTGTTTTCGCCTTTGATGCTACTGGCGACCGTCCTGGTACTGCTGGCCCTGGCGCAGCGGGCAACCATGCCAGTCCTCTGGCAAATTGCAATTTACACGCTGCTGCTCTTCACCGTTTCGATGGTTTGCCATGGGGAACTCTATCGCCTGCGCCCTGAACCTGCTCACCTGACGCGATTTTACCTGCTGGTTTCGCTCGGTGGAGCGCTGGGAGGCATCTTTGTCACCCTGATCGCCCCCTCCATCTTTCCAGGCTATTGGGAATATCCGTTTGGCTTGAGTCTGGCCTGGCTATTCCTGTTGTTCATGAGCCTGCGTCCCACACCCCGACACACCTCAAAAAGGCCATGGAGGCTCCTTCAAAGCGCCCTGCTGGCAATCGGAGTGGGCATTTCGCTGGCTCTGAGCTATCAGTTCGTTGCCACCGATCTGCGCCAGCCCCTGTGGATTGCACGCAATTTCTACGGAGTCATCAAAGTACTCCCCTCCGAGAAAGCCCCTGCGCGGTATCTCATGACGCATGGAGCAACGGTTCACGGTTTTCAATATCTGGAACCCGACCTCCAGAAATTGCCCACTGCATATTATGGTGAACAATCGGGGGCGGGGCTGGCAATCCTTCACCACCCGCGACGTGGTCAGGGGATGCGCGTGGGCGTGCTCGGCCTGGGAATTGGAACCCTGGCAACCTACGGGCAGGTCGGAGACGTGTATCGCTTTTACGAGATCAATCCTCAGGTGATTGAACTGGCCTCCGGAAAGGGAGGATACTTCTCATATCTGAAGCAGAGCGCAGCCAGGATCGAACTGATCCCTGGCGATGCCCGGCTTTCCCTCGAGCGCGAACTGAAGCAAGGCCAGTCACAACAGTACGATGTGTTAGTCCTGGATGTCTTCTCTGGCGATTCCATCCCAACCCATTTGCTCAATCGCGAGGCCTTTGCGCTTTACCTGGCTCATTTGAACCCGCAGGGAATCCTGGCGGTACACATCAGCAATCGTCATCTGGACCTGCTCCCGGTCGTCTGGAAACTGGCCGATTTCTTCCACCTGGAACGCCTGTTCATTTCCAACCCTGGCGATGGAGAACGGAATTTCCCCTCCCGATGGGTGCTCCTGGCGCGCCAGGCCTCTCTGTTCGCCCCGCAGGTGCTTTCCCACGCCAGCGATATGCACGGATATACCTCGTCGTTACGCCTGTGGACCGATGACTACAGTAATCTGATCCAGATTCTGAAGTAGCGAGAGTGTATCTTTACTTCAGGAAATTTCAGGACAAAAGGAACTCCCTGCTCACTACGCGGCCCTGTCATTGCGAGGCGGCGATAGCCACGCCGAAGCAATCCCCTTGTCGGCCAGGAGATTGCTTCGCTACGCTCGCAATGACAG
>JAGHYK010000011.1 GCA_017743695.1 Chloroflexota bacterium | reverse complement strand
GAAGGCGTGACCCAGTCCCTGGTCGTGACCGACAATCTGCCCGTCGGCCTGGTTTACGTCAGCCATAGCGTGGTCACCACGGCGGCGGCCAGCGGCGGCCTGCTGGCGGCGGATTACAACGGCACACTGCCAGCGCCCACTGTCACCGCTCCCGGCGGCAGCGGCGACGACCTGACCCTCGACTTCGGCAACGTCACCACCGCCGCCGATAACGTGACCAACAACAACGCCTTCGTCATCTTCGTCACCGCTCGCGTCAACAACGAAGCCGGCAACCAGAACGGCACGGTGCTGGCCAACACCGCCTCGCTCACCTACAACGATCCCGATACCGGGACGACCACCATCGCCGATCCCACCGCCGAGAACGTCACCGTCCTCGAGCCGGAACTGAACATCGTGAAATCCGCCGATGACACCACCCCGGCCTACGGCCAGACCCTCACCTATACCCTGACTGTCAGCCACCTGGCGAGCAGCACCTCCACCGCCTACGACATCGTCATCACCGATACCATCCCCACCGGCCTGACCTACGTCGCCGGCTCCATCTCCGCCCCGGCCGGCTGGACGACCAACGACACCGCCGCGCCTACCCTGACCTGGACCTGCTCCGCTCTCTGCTCGCTGCCGGTGGGCAACACCGCCAGCCTGTCCTACCAGGTCACGGTGAATGGCCCGCCCGGCCCGCCGAACCCCGGCGACGTGCTGACCAACACCGCTTCCATGACCTGGACCTCGCTGGAGGGCACGGACCCCAACGAGCGCACCGGCGCCGACGGCGTGGGCGGCCTGAACGACTACGCCGATAGCGATCCTGAAAACGTCACCCTGACCGCCATTGATTTGACTATCAATAAGGAGGATGGTGGCATTACCAGCAGCGCCGGCGGGGTCGTTCAATATACGCTTTCTTATAGCAATGCCGGCAACAGCCCTGCCAGCGGTGTGACCATCACCGAAACCGTTCCGGCCAATACGACTTTCAACGCTGGTGCCAGCACCTCTGGCTGGAGTTGCGCCGATGGCAGTCCGGCGGGTACAATCTGCACCTTCAACCTTGGTACGCTCAATCCTGGAGACAGCGGTTCTGTAACCTTTGCCGTGACGGTGGACAACCATCTGCCTGCTGGTGTAACGCAAATTTCTAACTCAGCCTCCATTGCCGATGACGGCACGCATGGTCTGGATGCTGATTCAAGCAATAACAGCGATGGCGATACCACGCCGGTTGAGGCCGCGCCCGATCTGGTCATCACCAAAGATGACGGCTTTACCGTTGTCTCGCCCGGACAGGTCATCACTTATATCTTGACCATCACCAATGTCGGCACGCAGGACGCCACCGGCGTGGTGGTCACCGATACGCTGCCTGCCAATACCACTTTCGTTTCAGCCAGTGATAGCGGTACCTATGACTCTATCACCGGGGTTGTCACCTGGCCCGCCTTTGACCTGGCGGCTGGTGCATTTGTGACGCGCACAGTCACGATTCAGGTCAACGATCCCTTCCCCAGCACATCCATCCTCAACCAGGCGCACGTGGAAGATGATGGCTCAAACGGTTCAGACCTGACTCCGGCCAACAACGATGCCACCGATACCGATAGCGTGGTCACGTTACCCAATAGCGACCTGACCAAATCCATCATCGCCACCAACCAGGGCTTCACGCCCGATCCTTCCGTTGCCATCGGCGAGATGCTCACCTACGAAGTGACCTTCACTGTCCCGGCCGGCGGCACGATGACCCACCTGAAATTGACCGACACCCTCGACCGTGGCCTGGCCTTCGTGCGCTGCGTGAGCGTGACCGCCTCCGGCCCGGCCATTACCACCACTCTGCCCGGCGGCTTTGGCGACGCCTGCAACGATCCCACCAACCCGACCGTGACCACCGAACCGCCCGGCAGCCCCAATCCCGCCGATGCAGGGCGCAAGATCACCTTCACGTTGGGGGATGTCAGCAACAGCGGAGCGAGCAACGGCACGGTCTCGGTACGGTACACCGTCGTCGTTTTGGACTCCATCGAAAATCAGGATGGCGTCCGCCTGAACAACAGCGCCACGCTGACCTGGGATAGCGGCTCGCTTTCGACCGCTGCGCCCGAGGTCACCATCGTCGAACCCGATTTTGAACTCACCAAAGAAGCCGACCGCACTGTGGCCACTCCGGGTTCAGTCATCACCTTTACGCTGACGCTGCGCCACACAAACGCCAGTAACGTGGATGCTTTCGACGTCGTCCTGACCGATGTCCTTCCCCCTGGCCTGACCTATGTGCCCGGATCGCTCACCATCGTCAGCGGCCCGCCCGGCGGTGTGACCGATGACACGGCCGCGCCCACCCTGCGCGTCGCCTGGGCGAATTTCCCCTTGCTGACCGGCAGCAGCCGCACTCAGGCGGTGGTGCGCTTCCAGGCGGTGCTGGGCAATCTGGCGCCTGGTCAACGGGTGCGCAACACCGCTTCGCTGGAATGGACCAGCCTGCCGGGCGATGTCTCTGCGCCACAATCTCCGTACAACGCGCTCTCTACAGAACGCTACTATGACCCGGGCAGCAATGTGAACGTCTATGGCGTCCTGGCCAGCCTTGACATCACCGTGCCACGTCTGCCAGCCACCGGCTTTGCTCCGGGCGTTGTCACCCCTCTCCCCGCGCAGCCAGCAGAAAAGGCCTATCAAGCGCTGGGGAACTTTTGGCTGGAGATCCCCAAACTGGGCGTGAAGATGCCGATCGTCGGCATCCCGGCCAGGGGCGAGGAGTGGGATTTGACCTGGCTCTGGGATCAGGCTGGCTGGCTGGAAGGCACCGCCTACCCGACCCACGCCGGCAACTCGGCGATCACGGCGCATGTTTACCTGCCGAATGGCCAGCCCGGGCCGTTCTACAAACTGGATGCGCTGCGCTTCGGCGATGCGGTGATCGTGCATCTGGGCGGGCAACGCTATGTGTTCGAGGTGCGCCAGGTGCAGCGGGTCTCACCGAACACGCTCTCGGCACTGCGTCACGAGGAACTGCCCTGGCTGACGCTGATCACCTGTCGTGAGTATGATCCAAAGACAAACAGCTACCGCTCTCGCCTGATCGTTCGAGCAGTTCTGGTAAAGATCCTGGAGTGAGCAACGGCAGCAGGAAACAACAGGGGCGGATCGCAAGTCCGCCCTTGTTGCTTTTCGGGCCGTTTCATGGGGATAAAGGGACGCACCTGTGAGGAGCAAAGGCGCGAAGAGGGAGGGGACAGGTCGCCATGCACTTTTCAGGCCTCCCCCGCCTCTCCAGCCGCGGGCGCGGCCGCTTGCCTCAGGTCGTCGGTGATTGCGTGCGTTTTTATAATTTTCGCTGAATCTAAAGAAAGTGGGCATAAAACGGATGGGATTTTGACTTGCCAAGTTACCTGTTCACCTTTATAATTGACCTGATCAAATTCCTCTGTGGAGTCGTGAGACGTATGAGTGAACAGGAAACTTTAAATCCGGGGGCTACGCAAGAAGAAACAACCGAAAACATGGAGACGTTGTTAGACCGCGAAGCCCTGCATGTGAAAGTCCCTCGATCTGGTGAAATCCGCAAGGGAGTCGTCGTTAACATCAGCCCCTCTCAAATTCTGGTCAGCATTGGCACGAAATCCGAAGGCGTGATCACGGGCCGTGAACTGGAGTCCATGAGTGAGGCGGAACGCGCCTCCTTACAGGTTGGGCAGGAAATTCCGGTTTATGTTCTGCGTGCCGAGGACGCTAACGGCAACGCCCTGCTTTCCTATCGCCGGGCGCGGGATTACCTGGCCTGGCAGCAGGTGGCGGAGGCCAAAGCCCGCGATGAGGTCATCCAGACGCGCATCACCGGCTACAACAAAGGCGGCCTGGAGGTGGATGTGTTCGGGTTGCGCGGCTTCCTGCCAAATTCGCAGTTCGGCAGCCTGCGTCGCGCCCAGGCCTCCGGGGAAGGCGCAGAAGAGCGCTGGAAGCAATGGGTTGGGGAAACGGTGAACGTGCGCATTCTGGAGTTTGATCGCGACCGTCACCGTCTGGTTGTCTCCGAGCGCGCTGCGGAACCTTCGCGCCAGGAGATGAAGGCCCGCGCCATCGCTTCCCTGGAAGAGGGCAAAATCTATACCGGGGTGGTGACCAGCCTGGCCGATTTTGGCGCTTTCGTCAACGTCAATGGCGCCGACGGACTGGTTCACCTTTCAGAAATCTCCTGGGAGCATATTTCTCACCCGCGCCAGGCGCTCAAGGTGGGTCAGGAGGTACGGGTGAAAGTGCTGAGCCTGGATCGCGAAAATATGCGCATCAGCCTTTCCATCCGTCAAACGATGGAAGACCCGTGGAGAAAAAAGGTGGCTCACTACAGCCGCGGGCAACTGGTGGAAGGCGTCATCACCCGGCTGACCAAGTTCGGCGCTTTTGCCCGCCTGGAAGAAGGCGTGGAAGGGTTGATCCATATCTCCGAGATCAGCGATCAGCGCATCAACCATCCCAAGGAAGTGCTCCGGGAGGGTGAGGTCAAGACGTTGCGCATTATCCGCATTGACCACGAGCAGCGTCGCATCGGCTTGAGCCTGCGTCAGGTGGATTCGGCTGCCTATGCTGATAAAGACTTCAAGCTACTTGCCCAGGAATTGCGAGAGCTTGAGGAATCCCAGGGCTCTCAGGAATCTCCGTCGGAATCTCCGTCCGGGCAGGCGTAGGAGATGATCCCTGGGGGAGCCGGTGCTGTGTCCTGGATCATAGACTCCCATGAGGATCTGGCCTGGAACATTCTCCAGTTCGGCCGCGATTATACCCGCCCGGTCGCTGAGACGCGGGCGAAAGAAGCCGGCAGCCTGACCATAGAATACAACGGAAACACGCTGCTCGGCTGGCCGGAATATCAGGAAGGCAAGGTGGTGATCGTCTTCGCCACCTTGTTTGCTACTCCGGCGCGGCGGAAGAAATCCTGGGAGCGGGTGTTCTATGCCTCTTATGAGGAGGCCTATGCCATCTACCATCGTCAGGCAGCCCTCTATCAGGAACTGTGCGAACGACATCCTGACCACTTTCGTCTGCTGGTTTCTCGTTCCCAGATGGAAGCGCATCTCCAGGAATGGCAGATACCTTCTGAAAAGGGGCATCCGGTGGGGCTGGTTTTGCTCATGGAGGGGGCAGAGGGCATCCGCCATCCGCACGAGTTGGGCGAATGGTGGGAACTGGGGCTGCGGCAGATCGGCCTGGCCTGGGCCGGCACACGCTACTGTGGCGGCACCGGCGACCCTGGCCCGCTGACGGACGAAGGACAGGAGTTGTTGCGCGCCATGGCCGAATTTCCCTTCGCCCTCGATCTCAGCCACATGGACGAAAGGGCGGCCCTCCAGGCGTTGGATAGCTATCCTGGTCCGATCCTGGTCAGCCATGCTAACTGCGCCGCCCTGCTTCGGGATGATACAAGCAACCGCCACCTGAGCGATCTGCTGATCCGCAGGGTGATTGAACGCGGAGGCGTGATCGGGGTCGTGCCCTACAATCGCTTCCTGAAGCGAGACTGGCGCAGCGGCGACGCCAGGCTCCCTCTGGATGCTCTGCTGGCGCACATTGACCATATCTGTCAACTGGCGGGGGATGCTTTGCATGTCGGCCTGGGAACGGATTTCGATGGCGGTTTCGGCCTGGAATCGGTCCCGGAAGGGATCGAAAGCATTGCAGACCTGCAAAAGATCGGGGCAGCGCTGGCCGAAAAAGGATATTCCCCGGCCGCGGTGGAGGCCATCCTTGGGGAAAACTGGCGCCGGCATCTTTCCCAGGTGCTTATCGAGTAACATGTCCACGCTTTCCTCTCCCGTTCATCGTCCGAACGGTGCCTCGCTTTACTGGCGCGTGCGCACGGGGATTTTCCTCAGTGCTTTTGGCTTCTTCGTGCTGATCGTAGGGGCAAAGCCGGAATGGCTGGGGTTGAACCGCAGCCCGATCATCGGTTTCGTGCAGACGGCAGTGCTGGTAATCGGCGTGGGCATCCTGATCGGGGGCGGCATCATGGTCTTTCTGGCGTTCTGGGGGCAAAGGCGCTCCATCCTGGCGGATATAGGTCTGCGCCTGGTGTATACGGGCTATGTGATGGTGGTCTTTGCCGGCATGGCCGATGTCTTTGGCTTCGGCAGCCACTCTTCTCCCCCGAACGTTCCGTTTTTCGGCCCCTGGCAGGCTTACGGCGTGGTGATCGGCGAGATTGTCATCCTGATCGGTTTTTTGCTCATGTTACCGATTTCGTCAGAGGAGGCGCAGACCCAAGGGGGCGATTCGATCTCCGGACAGGGTGCGGAGCGATGAGGGCGCCTGGCGAATCGTTTTCTGACAGGCTGGAAAGCCCGTCCTGCGCCGTCCACTATCATCCGACGGGCTGGAAAGCCCGTCCTGCGCCGTCCATCCTCCATTGTCCATCGTCCATCACTCAGGCATTTTGATCAACCCCTGGCGCAGGGCTGCCAGTACGGCCTGGGCGCGATTCGGCTGTCCCATTTTTTCCAGGATGTTCCTGGCATGGGTGCGGATCGTCTCCTCGCTCACGCCAAGTTGATGAGCAATTTGCCGATAGGTCATAGGCGTTGCCATCCATTGAAGCACTTCTTGCTCGCGCGCCGTCAGGGAGGGCGGAGCGGGGGAAGAGGGCCCTTTGCGGATGCGCGCCAGAAGGCGTTGCAGCACAGGTTTGGAAAAATAGGCTTCTCCCCGCATGACCAGATGGATTGCCTCTATCAGTTGTGCTGGTTCAACATCTTTCATCACAAATCCTTCAATTCCCATTTCCAGCAATTCAAAGAGGCGATCATCCAGTTCGATTCCGGTGAGCATGATGATTTTTATCTCTGGATGGGAGGAACGAAGCGCAAGGGCGGTGGCCTTCCCATCCATTTCAGGCATGATCAGGTCCAACAAAACGAGATGCGGGTGAAGACGAGCGACCATTTCCAGGCCTTCGCGCCCGTTCTGTGCTTCACCGATGACCTCGAAGTCCGCTTCCTGGCGCAGGACCATGGCCAGTCCTCTGCGCACAATCGCGTGATCATCTATGATCAGAATGCGAATCGGATCAGCCATGGGAGGGGGAAGTGAGCGGAAGATGGACCAGGATGCGTGTTCCGGCGCCGGGCTGGCTTTGAATTTCGCAATCTCCTCCCAGCGCGCGGGCGCGTTCCTGGATGCCCCGCAATCCAAAATGCTCGCGATTCAGGCTACGTTCCAGCGCAATGGCGGGATCGAAACCTCGTCCCTCGTCCACGATCATCAGGTGTACTTCACCATTTGCGACCATCAGGCAGACCTTCGCGCAGTCCACGCCGGAGTGGCGAGCGGCGTTTGCCACTGCTTCCTGGGCGATGCGGTAGAGGGAGCGCCGTAATCCGGAGGGGAGATGGTCAAAATCACCTTTGATGTCAAAAATAAGTTTGAAATGCCTGGGGCGGCAGAAGCTATCCACGTAGTTTTGCAAGTCTTGCTGAAAGCGGTCGCTGGTCAATGTAGAGGGCCAGAGGTCAAAGATGGAGCGGCGCACATCCTGGTGAACGTTGGTGGCGAGAGTGAGCAATTCGCTTAATTCCTGGCGCACCTTTTCGGGATGTTCGGGAAGCATCTGGATACAGGCGCTAAGCGAATAAATGATCCCGAAAAGGGATTGGGCAATGCTATCATGCATCTCGCGCGCGATGCGGTTCCGTTCGGTTTCGATGGCAAGGCGTTGGGCGCGGTCAATACAGAGAAGGGTGGTGCCCAAACTCAGCGCTGCTTGATTGGCCACCATCTTGAGGATGCTTTCCTGAGATTTTGTCAACTCCTGGTTTTTCTCCAGTTCAACAAGCAGGATGCCGATAGTATGTTCGCGCAGGAAAAGCGGATGGACATACCAGCGTGCTGTCCTCAGCCAGGAATTCAGCAGAGGGTGATGGATCAGGGTGTCTTCTGGAGAAGTGATCAAAGTTTTTTGTTCGATAAGGGCCTGGAGGAGGGCACCGTTTTCGCGGTTCAGAGGGATAGGAGGCACATGGGGGAACGAGGAATTTACAGGATGTAGTTTCCAGTGGCCGATCTCCTCGTGGCCTGGGGTTACGATTCCGAGAATGGCCTGGTGGAAACCCAGACCGTTGACGATTGCGCTGAGCACCCGTTGTTCCACGGAGGGAAGGTCTGCTGCCCCTTGCAGGAGGACGGTCAGATCGTGAACAAGGCGTAACTGATGATGCGCGTTGGCCAGTTCTTTGTTTTGCTCCGTCAACTCATCTCGTGCAGCGGCCAGGGCATCTCGAGCTTTATTCAGCTCATGGATCAGGATGGAGGGATAAGCCAGCAGCAAGGGAAAGAGCCAGATGCTCACCAACTGTGTGGTGAGAGACAGGTTGGAGGGGGCGGGCGATGGGTAGAGTCGTTGAGCAAGCAAATCGGCCAGCAAATAAAGGATGGTAAAGGCGCCGGCACTGATGAGCGCGCCGCGTAGCTGGAAGAAAAAGGCGGCAGCTAAAAGCGGACTGATGGTATAGAGGTAATAGGGGCTGTTGGAACCGCCACTGAGGGTCAGGATGAGCGCACAGAACAGCAAGTCTATCCCCATCAGCAGGGGATGCTCCAATGTCCAGCGATTCAGGATGTGATAAAACAAGGAGATAATGCCATTGACAAGCAGGACGAGCCCGAAAATCCAGAGGGGAGAAATCAAAAGGGAAGTGCCTGCTTCGTGCAGCAGGCTCCACAAAGGAGCGGCCAGTGTTATCCAGCGAAACACCAGCAAGAAGGGGAAAATGTCCATGGAGCGCAGGAGGCGTTCCAGACGGGAAATCATGCTTAAATTATACCATTGAGGCGTATTTTCTTTTCCCCTTTATGGAGTAGAAAAAATCCCATTTAAGGGGAATTGCGGTCGAGCGATGGATTCTTTACAATTGAGGCAAACCCACGCTCAAAGGAGGCTGGTATGGAGGTTATCAAGGAGGATCAGGTGCTCGATTGCAGCGGCTTGCTGTGCCCGTTACCCGTCGTGAAGACATCGAAGGCGATCAAGTCGCTCGAAATTGGTCAGGTGCTGAAAATGATCGCTACGGATCCCGGTGCTCCGGCAGATATGGAGGCCTGGAGCCGCCAGACAGGCAATGAGTTGTTACGTGCAACACAGGAAGAGGGGAAGTTCGTCTTTTACATCCGTCGCCTCAAATAGGAGGAAGAAATGGCAAAATCTGATCCGAATGCCCCGCGACGCCTGGCGTTGATCGCTTCAAAGGGGACGCTGGATTGGGCCTACCCGCCTTTCATCCTTGCCACCGCTGCCGCTTCGATGGGCTGGGAAGTGGGCATCTTTTTCACTTTTTATGGCCTGACGCTGCTCAGACCAAAGCTAACCGCCGCCGTCAGCCCTTTGGGGAATCCGGCGATGCCGATGAAAATGCCCTTTGGCCCTGAAGGTTTCCAGCAGATTAGCTGGCCGATCCCCCAACTGATCATGGCAAACGTGCCGGGGTTCAATGCGCTGGCAACCAGCCTGATGAAGCTCACCTTTGACAAGAAGGGTGTGGCAAAACTGGAAGAGTTACGTCAGATGTGCATTGACCTGGATGTGCGCCTGATCGGTTGTCAGATGACCATGGATGTCTTCGGCTTCAAGCGTGAGGATTTCATTCCGGAATGTGAGATCGGCGGCGCAGCCACCTTCCTGGAGTACGCCGCGGATGCCGATGTGCAGCTTTTCATATAGCGGCTTGAGTTAAGGAGTTCCTGACCCTTTGAGGGAGAGGCGAGTTTGCCTGTTCTGGCAAGCGCGCAGTTCTGTTTTACTTTTTGAACATCGAGGAGCAAATATGGGCCTGTGGAAAACCAACGATCCAGATACCCGAAAGATTCTCTATATTCAGACCCACGGTGAAAAGGACCCCGAACGTACCGCCACCCCTTTCTTTCTGGCCACGGCGGCTGCGGCGATGGATAACGAAGTCGCTATCTACTTTACCATGAATGGCCCTCAGTGCCTGGCGAAAGAGAATGTGGATAAGATCATCATTCCGCGCAAGGGGGGAGGGGGCAAACCCCTTTCGTTCTTTGTCAATCAGGCTCAGGAGGCCGGGGTGCGCTTTCTGGTCTGTCAGCCTTCGCTGGACCTCCATGGGTATACCCTGGATGACCTGATCGAAGGGGTGGAGATGATCGGCGGCGCGGCTTTCAACGAGATGGCCTGTGAGGCGGATGCTGTGATCGGTTTTTAGGGATGAGCGCTTTCCTGACCATTCGTGGTTGCGTCCTCCCTCTTTCCCTCTATTACAAGGTGGAGGAGCATCTCTGGCTCAGGATGGAAGCAGACGGAACCATCACGCTTGGTTTGACGGATATGGCGCAGACGACGGCGGGGCGAATCCTGGTGGTGAGTTTCCGTCCCGTCGGTGCACATTACCAGAAAGGGAAAACAATAGCGGTCGTGGAGAGCGCAAAGTGGCTGGGGCCGTTGCGGGCACCCATGGATGGCTGGTTGACGGCGGTCAATCAGGATTTGCTCGAAGATGCCGGCCTGGTGAATCGTAGCCCCTATCGCAGGGGTTGGCTGGTTCGTTTTCGCCCGGCGCACCTGGAGCTAAGCGATTTTTTAAACGCCGAAAGTGCCGCCCGGGCATATGCCGGCCTGATGGAAAGCCGGAAACTGGAAGATTGTGTACATTGTGAAGGATATGAATTTCCCGATGATTGAAATTCGCGTCTTTACGCATCCTACCTGTACGACCTGCCCTGCCGCTATCCAGATGGTTCAGCGAGTCGTGGAGCGCGATCCGCAGCTACGCATGATCCTGATCAGCCTGGCGACCGAGAAAGGACGAGAGATCGCCCGCTCCCTGAACGTGCTCTCACTGCCCACAATTCTTGTCCACCAGACCCGTTTCGTGGGTGTTCCGAAATGGGAGGAACTGCTTGAAGCGATTGAACAAGCGAAAGAGGAGCTAAAGGTGTCCTATGCCTACGACGATGGAAAACTGGAATCCCGGTAAGAAACAAGAACGTTATCCGAATGTGCCCTACGCGGAGAAAGAGCGCCTTTTCCTGGAGGTCAAAAGCGATCCCCGCTATGAGGATTTCCTCTATGGTTGCTATGAGTGCGGGATTTGTGTTTCTGCCTGCCCCTCGGCGCGTTTCTACGACTATTCGCCGCGCGTGATTGCCCAGGCCATGGCGCGCGAGGACATTGAGCGCATTTACGAGATCATGGTAGAGGATATCTGGAATTGTGCTCAGTGCTTTTCCTGCGTGCGTTGTCCGCGTGGCAATAATCCTGGTGGATTGGTCACCCTGCTGCGCGAGGTCGCGGTCAGAAATGGATTGCAGGAAACCCGCGAAGTGCTCAAGGGCTACAGCCGCGTCATTTACAAGGTCATGCTGAAGGGCAATCAGGTCTCGCCGGACATGTTGCAGCCCGATTTCTTCCCCGATTGGGGTCCGTGGGTGCAACAATTCTCGGCGAATATGTCCGTCTGGCGCAGGGCAATCCCTGTGGACACTTTGCGGGGCGTGACCGACGCCGCCTGGAGAGTGGATAGCAAGACATTGCGCGAACTCTATACCATCTGGTTTGAGACGGGGAACATGGAGATCATCAAAGAAGTGGATGAAGGATTGTATGACCTGCTGGTTGAAGTGATGGAAGAGGAGCTGGAAGAAGGATAGATCGCTTATCGTTTTGATTTTCTCAGGAGGTATCGAAAATGACCACTGCTGTTGAACAAATTCTGGAACGAAAAGCACAGGCGGTTGTGCGTGATCCGGCTCAGGCGCCCGCTCATGATATTCGCGAGGCGCTCTTTGAGCTGGAAGCGAAGGGGGAAATCATTGTGCAACGCGTGCCGGAGCCATATGTGGAAGTGACCACAAAGTTTGGTCGCACCAAGAAGATCCCCATTGAACATACCTGGCACCACAAATCCTGTGGCCAGTGTGGACATATTCCAGGGTATAGCTCCTCGATCTTCTGGCTGCATCGCCAGTTTGGACTTGATTATCTCGATCCCACGGATCAGACCTCTTGCACGGGCTGGAACTATTACGCTTCCGCGACCTCAAACGCAGTGGCACAGGCGGCGGTGATGGTGCGTAACTTCGCCGCGGCCTACGAAACCGGATATTTTCCGTTGATCCATTGCGGCACTTCCTATGGTCACTACAAGGAGGTGCGGGAGCAACTGGTGCATCACAAGGAACTTCGTGACGAGGTGCGCCGGGTGCTGGATAAGTTAGGGAAGCCGCTGGTGCTTCCAGAGGAAATCGTCCACTATAGCGAATGGGTGCACGTGATGCGCCATAAGATCGCCGAGCGCCAGGTCGTGGAGATGAACATGCTCACGGCGACGGTGCACCCCGCCTGCCACTACTACAAGATCGTGGTCGAGGATGCGATTTACGATCCGGAGATTTATGGTGGGCAGCGCATTGCCACGATTACCGCGCTGCTCGAGACGTTGGGCATAAACGTCGCCGACTATTCCACCTGGTTTGACTGCTGCGGCTTCGGATTCCGCCACATCCTGGTACAGCGAGATTTCACGCGATCCTTTGCCGTTTTGCGCAAGATCGAGACGATGAAGAACGAAGTCAATCCCGATTTGACGGTGACCCATGATACCGGCTGCGTGACAACCCTGGATAAGAGCCAGTTCGCGGCCAAAGCACACGAGCGCAAGGTGGGAATTCCCGTGCTTTCGGATGCTCAAGTGGCTGCGCTGGCGATGGGGGCGCATCCGTTCCGTGTCCTTCAGCTCCACTGGCATTCCACGGATTGGCGCCCAATGATGGAAAAACTGGGAATTGACTGGCAGAAATACTGGGATGAGTTTGAGCAGGACCTGGAAGCGATCCGCAAGGGGAGCAGGAAGGGCATTACCTGGGAAGATGCAGACCAGCCGGTTGTCTTCACCCGCTCTGCGTGAGAAGGGGTGAATCAACCGCACAGGAAACATTTCAACACGGAGGACAGGAGGAACATTCATGGCCGGCAAAGTTTTGATCATTGGTGGTGGCCCCGCAGGCCTGGAAGCAGCGCGCTGTGTGGCTCAATTGGGGGGCGAAGCGATCCTGGTCGAGAAGCGGGAGCGCCTGGGCGGCACGCCGGATCGGGAAAGTTATGCCAAACTTACCCATCACTGGCGCGATTCGGGGGAGGCCATTGGCGAACTGGTCGCGGCTGTCACCGGCAACCCCAGGGTGCAGGTAAAGACCCAGGCCGAGGTCAAAGCAGTCTCCGGACAGGCAGGTCAGTTCCAGGTGCGGATTGAATGCGGTGGCGTGAGCGAAGATGTGCAGGTGGCTTCGATCATCGTGGCTACGGGATTCCAGCATTTTGATCCCGGTCGCGCCACCCAGTTCTATAACTATTATACGTTTCCAGATGTAATTACCCTGACCGATCTTGAGAAAATGTTGAAAGAGCACAAAGTGGTGCGCCCTTCCAATGGCCTGCCGCCCAAACGCATCGCCTTCATCCAGTGTGTGGGCTCACGCGATCGCCAGTTAGGGAACGAGTATTGCTCAAAGGTGTGTTGCGGCATTGCCAGCAAACAGGCTGTTGAGCTACGGCAGCAGTTACCCGATAGCAAAGTGATGATTTTCTATATTGATATGCGCATGTATGGCTATTGGGAAAACGAAATCTACTGGGTGGCGCAAGAGCAATATAAGGTGAATTACGTCAAAGGGGTGATCAGTGAGGTGCTGAAAAAGGGCGATCAACTGCTGATTCGCGGTGAAGATACCACCTTAGGGCGGCCAATGGAAGTGACCATGGATCTGGTGGTGCTCTCTGTAGGCATGGAACCGAGCGCAGGAACGCGCCAGATCGCCCAATTGCTGGGGGTGAAGCAGAATAAGTACGGTTTCATTGAAGCCGGTGGCCCAGGGGGGCTGGATCCGGTGGCGACTTCCGTGCCGGGAATTTTCGTCGCCGGCGCAGCCGCAGGCCCGGCTGATCTGAACGACGCCTTTTCCATGGCAGGACTGGCTGCGGCACGAGCGGTCGCTGTGCTCTATCAGACCCAGGTCGCTTAGAAGCAGGCAGGCGGATATGCTCCCGCAGTGGCAGAGTCACCTGATCAAGCCGAAGACCGGCCCAGAGGATCCGGAATTGCAGGAGATTTTGAACGAGGCGCTGACGCAGCTTTCGCCGCAGGATTTGATCCAGATCGCGGATGAGATGGCTGCCCGTCACCGGCAGCTGTTCCGCCCCTTGCGCACAAATCCCCACGCGCTGGTCTCTGGATTCGCTGAGATCGCCTCTGCTGTGACCTATACCAGGGCGCAGGCTCAAACTTTAGTCCGCTTCTTCAGCCATGGCGATTACACCCCCCTCATCGAGGCACTGAGCAACCCTTTGCCGGCGGAGGAGCGAGTTGCGGCCTTTGTGGAGCGAAGCGGCGATCTGGAGCCAGCCCTGGCGATTGAGCTGGTGAGCGGCGTTTTGCATAACACGTTCCCGGAATCCTGCTGGTGGTGGACCCGATGGTTGTGGAACCCCCGAACCGCAAGTGGCATCCTGCCTCTCCTTGCAGGGAGCACCCATAACCTGCTGTCTGAGGACCTGGCGGAGGCGTATCGTCGCGTCGGAACCGTGACGGCCATGAGCGTTCACGTTGCCGAGGAAACAGGTCTGTGGACGGAAGAGCTGGTGAAGGATGAACAGCGTCGGCCCTTTGCCGCTACGGTTTTCCTGGCCTGCATGTACTGTGTCTATCTGTATGGCACAACCGGCTGGAGGCTGAGCAGGGAGTTCCACAGTCTGCTGCCCAGGTTACCAGACATGGTAAGGCGCCTGTTGGGGTTGAAAAAGGGAAGCAGCCGAATCCCTTCGGCGGCGGAACAAACGCTGAATGCTTAAGCCATTCGATCTGTGTGAGAGGAGAATAAGCCTATGGCACCCATTGAAAAGGCCGTTGCCATTGAGAAGGAGAATGTCATCGTTGATGGAATGGATATTTCAGGCCCCTGGAGCCGTATCTTTGAACAGCGCACCATCTTTGATTACACGCCGGAGCTGATCGAGAAAGTAGCCTCCATCCCAGGGGCAGAATCCTTTGCAAATTGTTATCAGTGCGCCAAGTGTGTGGCGGTTTGTCCGGTGGACGTGGTGGGCAATTATGGCCCGCGAAAGCTCTATCGTTATGCGCAGACGGGCATGGATTTGAGCGAAGCGCCTCAACTCTGGCTGTGCACAACATGCGCCAATTGTTTACGGGTATGCCCCAAGGAAGTGAATATGGTCAGGATCATGCCTGCGGTACGCGAGCAGGCGATTCTGGATGGCAAATTCGTGCCGGCGGAATTGCAGCAGGCCTTTGAAAACACGGCCAAATATGGAAATCCGCTCGGACAACCTCAGCGCAAACGCGATGCCTGGACACAGAACGCCGGTGTTCCTGTGCCGATCCTTAAGGATTTGGGCCGCCCGGTGGATGTGCTCTGGTATGTGGGTTCCTACCCTTCTTATCATCCTCGCGGGATAGATGCGGCCTGCGCCGCGGCGCGTATTTTTAATGCCCTGGGTATTGATTTTGCGATCCTGGGCAAGGAAGAGAAGGATGACGCCGATTCGCAGCGACTGGCGGGGGAGAAGGGTCTCTTTGAAATGATGGCCGAGTACAACATTGCCACTTTCAACAAGTATGAGTGGAAGGAGATGGTGGTCACAGGGCCGCACGAGTTAAATGCTTTCAAGAACGTGTATCCCAGATATGGCTTTTCGCGCCCCGTGGTTCATTACACGACGTTCCTGGTGCGTTACCTTGATCGCCTCAAGCCGCTCCTGAAGCATCCGATTCACAAGAAAGTGACCTATCACGATCCCTGCTATTTGGGGCGGCATAACGGCGAATATGAGGCGCCGCGCCAGCTCTTACAGGCCATCCCCGGCCTGGAACTGGTGGAAATGCCACGCAACCGGGAAAATGGTTTTTGCTGTGGCGGCGGAGGCGGTGGAATGTGGATGGATTCCTTTACGGCTCAGCATACCACCATGCGCCTTTCTGAAAAACGGGCGATGGAAGCAGCAGCGACCGGGGCCGACATCCTGGCGGTGGCCTGTCCTTTCGAGGTCTCGCGTTTTGAGGACGCGGTCAAATCGACCGGCAATGAACATATGCGCGTGCTGGATATTCTGGAATTGCTGGATCGCTCGATGCGTGGCGATGTGGAAATATAGTTTTTGGAGAATTCACCAATCTCAATAAATTGTGAGGTGTTCTATGCATATTGTGGTTGCCATCAAGCATATCCCAAGCATTGCGGATGAATTGCCGGTGCGGCACAACAACATAGATTTTGATTCGGTGGATTTTGTGCTCAATGAGTGGGATGAACACTCGATAGAGCAGGCAGTGCTGATCAAAGAGGCGGTGGGGGGAACGGTCACGGTGATCGGGGTGGATGTGATCGGGGAGCTGGATAATGCCCTCCATCTCGCGCTGGCGAAAGGAGCAGATCGCGCCGTGAAGATCGCGGCCGAAGAGCCAGGCGCAGATTCGCACCAGCAGGCAAAATGGCTGGCAGAGGCCATCCAGAACATGTCCCCCGACCTGATCTTGAGCGGCGTTCAGGCCTCCAACGATCTGGATGGTCAGCTTGGCCCATTGATCGCCGCCTATCTGGATTTGCCCTATATCGGCGGAACCAGTGCGATTGAGGTGACCAACGGGAAGGCGATGGTCCTCAAAGAATTCCCCGGTGGGATCGGAATGCGCTATGAGATCGCTCTCCCCTTTGTGGCAGGGGTCCAGGCTGCCCCCAAGCCTCCCCGTTATGCGCCGGTGAGCAAAGTACGTCAGATTGCTCAGACGGCAAAGGTTGAAACCATCGAGCCGGGAGAAGGGGAAAGCGGCGGGTTGCGTTTCCTGAAGATGGCTCCGCCGGTCGTGACAGGCCACGCAGAGATGATCCAGGGAACGGCGAAGGAGATCGCGGCCCGGATCGTGGAATTGCTGAAGAGCAGAGGCCTTCTGTAGCTATCTTCCCAATTTTTGCCAGAGGAGAAGTAAAAATGAGCGGCGATGTCATGGTGATCACCGAGCACATGGAAGGGAAATTTTCCGATGTATCGTTTGAGCTGGTGGGAAAGGCCAGAGAACTGGCAGAGGCTTTTGGTGGGGAGAGTATTGCGCTGGTGTTGGGAGGGGGCGTAGATGCCAGCGTTTTTGCCTCCCATGCTACGCTGCACGTGGCCGATGCGGCACTGAATCACTTCAATCCGGAGGCTTATGCCAGAGTGATTGAGGCCCTGGTCAAAGAACGCTCGCCGCGTCTGGTGATGTTCGGCTGGACGGTGATCGGGATGGACCTGGCGGCCTGGCTATCGGGCAGGATGGGGGTGCCGTGTGTGGCCTATGCAAAGGATGTGCGTGTGGAAAATGGCGCGCTGATCGTTAGCTCACAAGCCTATGGCGGGAAACTGATTGCCGAGGTGAGTCCAGAAGGCGAAATGGCGATTGTGGCCTGCCTGGCTGGTTCCTTCCCGGCAGAAGCCGGGCACGGTTCCACACAGGCAACGGTCATCCCTTCGCCGGTTGACCTGGGCGGGTTGAAGATGAAGTTTCTTGAAGTGATCAAACCTGAGGCCGGTGATGTGGATATTACCACTCAAACCAAACTGGTGGCCGTCGGGCGCGGGATTGGCGGAAAGGAAAACATCGAGCTGGCTGAGGAGCTGGCTGAAAAACTGGGAGCTGTCGTCTGTGCTTCGCGCCCGGTAGTGGATGCTGGCTGGTTGCCGCGCACCCGTCAGGTCGGTAAATCCGGGTTGAAGGTCAAACCCAAGCTCTACTTCATGTTGGGCATCTCCGGCGCCCCGGAACATCTGGAGGGAATGAAGGATGCGGAGCTGATCATCGCCATCAACACCGACAAAAAAGCCCCTATCTTCAACGTGGCTCATTATGGGGCAGTGGCGGATCTGTTTGAGGTCACTGAGGCCATGTTAGAGCTGTTATAGGAGCACATTCCCGGAATCTGATTGGCTTGGGAGGTTCCATTGCTAACGCCTTTTGAAAAATTCGTGTTTTTCATCCTCGCCTTGATCTCAGCCGGCTTCACCCTCCACGGGTTTGTCACGATCATTCGTACCATTCGCCTGGGCCGGCCTGCTCCACCGTTGAAAAATCTGCCACAGGCTTTCTGGAAGGCGGCTGTGACCGTCCTCTTGCAGCGCACCATCCTGCGCACCCGCAAACTGCTCAGTGTGATTCACATGGCCCTTTTCTTTGGCCTGATCACCTACGCGTTTGTGAATCTGATGGATGTGCTCGAAGGAATCGTGCCCGGCTTTGACCTGGTCTATAGCGGGAAGCATGTTCCCGGTGCGCCGCTGGCGCTGGTGCGCGCCTACAACCTGATTTCTGACGTGATGAGTGGCTTTCTGTTGTTCGCCATCACGGTTTTCCTGGTGCGGCGCTTTATCCTCAAAGACAAGGCACTGACATATCGCGAAAACGTCCTGCTGTATCCGAAAGTCAAGGCAGGGGGGCCTCACAAAGATTCGCTGATCGTAGGTGTGTTCGTGATCATGCATGTCAGTGCTCATTTGATGAGCCAGGCCTTTCGCCTGGCGGAAGGCCCCGACCCGTGGATGCCGCTTGCGAGCTTCTTAAACTCGATATCTGGCGCTTCTCAGATCGGTGTGCATATTGCCTGGTGGGTGAGTATTGGCTGGGTCATGTTTATTATCCCCTACCTGACGCGCTCCAAACATTCCCATTTCTTCATGGCGCCGGTTAACCTGGCGTTGGCGAAGCAGAACCCGCGCGGCCAGCTGGATCCGGCTATCCCGCTTAAGGTGATAGATGGGAAGACGTTTGAGCCTGGCGCCAGGGTGATCACCGATCTTGCCTGGAAGCGCATTCTGGATGCCTATGCCTGTGTGCAATGCAATCGCTGTCAGGATGTGTGCCCGGCGAATTTCTACGGGCGGCCGCTTTCCCCTTCTGCGCTCGAAGTGAACAAGCGCTATCTCCTCAAGGATGCGACCTTTGGCGGGCATCCCGAACTTTTGCAGGCGCCGCTGGTGGAGAAGGTGATCTCTCCGGAGGCGGTCTGGTCTTGTACCACCTGTTACGCCTGCGTGCGCATTTGCCCGGTTGGAAATGAGCCGATGGCGGATATTGTGGACATTCGACGCCGCCTGATCCTGGAAGGGTTTGAACTGGATAGTGGAGTGCAGAGCGCCTTACAATCCCTGGCTACCAACGGCAACTGGATGGGAAAAGGACGCCGGCTACGCGGACGTTGGGCGAAAGAGCTGGAGTTCCCCATCAAAAACGCGGCCGAGGAAGCGGTAGAGTATCTGTGGTTTGTCGGGGATACGGCCTCTTTTGATGAGCGTGTCCTGCCTAATACCCGAATGGTGGCGCGGATTTTCCATCAGGCTGGCCTGGATTTTGGCATTCTGTATCAGCAGGAATCGAACGCCGGCAACGATGTGCGCCGTGTAGGCGAAGAGGGCCTCTTTGAACAACTGGTTGAGCAGAATCTGGCGGCTTTTGGGAGAGCGCAATTTCAACGGATCGTGACGACAGACCCTCATTCTTTCAACACGCTGCGCAATGAATATCCTCAATATGGTGGAAGATTTGAGGTTGAACATTACACCATGGTCTTGCTGCGGCTCCTGGAGGAGGGTCGGCTGACCGTCAAGCAGCGGCTGAGCCATTATCTGGTTACCTACCACGATCCATGCTACCTTGGTCGCTACAACGGTGTATTTGCTGCCCCGCGCAAGCTACTGGAGCGGATCGGAGTGGAATTCCACGAGATGCCACGGAACTGTGAAAATTCCTTCTGCTGCGGCGCCGGTGGCGGTCAGATCTGGATGGGGAAGGTGCCGCCAGGGGAGCGCCCGGCGGAAAATCGCATTCGCGAGGCGCTGGCCACGCTGCAAAGCTATGCAGGAAATGGGAAAAAGCAGCTTTTCATCGTCGCCTGTCCCAAAGACATGATCATGTATTCGGATGCCGTCAAAACCACCGGTAGCGAAGGCAAGATCGAAGTGCGCGACATCATCCAGCTTGTAGCCGAAGCGGTTGGCGTGGTGGAGCCTGTATCGGAGGCCGGGGCGTAAAGACATGTTTCCGTGCCCGTATTGTGATTTTCAGGGTAAACGCTCAGAGGTTCATCACCATCTCGCGGAGGCTCATGGAGATACCCTGGGCGTTCGCTGGGATGAGTTCACCGGGCACGCTTTTTACATTGTTACCTGCCCGATATGCGGAGCAAGCTATGAGCAGATCACGAAGAAAGCGCGCCGCGATCCGGCGTTCCTGATCGAGTATGAACATGAGATTCGGCTGGTCATTTTTGATTTGCTTCTCTATCATCTGCAAGGAGAGCATGGCTTCGGTATGGGCCAGGAGTAGCTACCTCGACAATGTTATATTTCAGCATCGTTGTCATTGCGAGGGCGTTCTCTGCCCGAAGCAATCCCCTGGTAATTGGGAGACTGCTTAACTTAGATTCGCAGGAGATTGCTTCGGCGGCTATCGCCGCCTCGCAATGACAGGGGACAGGTAATCGAATATTGTCGAGCTACTCAGCCATGTTTTTGATGCAAGACTGAACAGTTACGTCCAGGAAAGTTCAAACACACCAATTCTTTCGGAGGTCAAAATGCCAGTCATTCGCGGGTGCAATATCCCTGAGGATCGTTACTACTGGGTGGAGAAACATGTCTGGGCCATTCCTGAGCCGGATGGGACGGTGAAAATCGGGATCACCGATGTTGCCCAGAATCTGGCAAAGGGGATTGTGAATATCACCCCCAAGGAGCCGGGCAGGACGGTGCAGAAAGGGAAATCCGCCGGGACGTTAGAGAGCGGTAAATGGGTGGGGCCCGTCACTTCCCCGGTCACCGGCGAGATTGTAGAGGTCAACGAAGCGGCCAGAGCCAGGCCCTCCTTGCTCAACGAGGATCCATATGGCGAGGGCTGGTTTGTCAAGATCAAGCCGTCAAACTGGGAGGCGGAATCTGCCTCCCTGGTCACGGGCGCGGAGGCGGTGGAGGCCTATCGCAAATTCATGGAAGAACAAAATCTCTCCTGTGGCTAAACCTGGTATGGGGAACTTCGTTCTTCAACTGCTGCCTGGCGGCCTTCTGTTCGGTTGTGCTGGCGCTGCCTTCCAGAGACTCTTATGATCTACCGCGGCTGTCAATTTCCTGAGCACCTGTATTACGATGTGGAACGGGACGTATGGGTGCGTTTTGAGGGCGAAATCGCAGTACTTGGGATGACGGATGTTGCTCAGACGCGCTGCGGAAAGCTCGCAGCCATCAATTTTCGTCCCGTTGGCAAAAAAGTTTCCCAGGGCAAGCCGCTGGCAACGATTGAGTCGGCGAAATGGGTGGGGCCTTTCCCCGCTCCGTTTTCCTGCGAAATCGTGGAGACAAATGAGGCCGGGTTTGCGGAGGACATCCTGCTGGCAAATAAAGACCCTTATGCAACGGGCTGGCTGGTTAAAGTGCGCCCTCTTGACCTGGATGGGGAAGGATCGCATCTTGTTACGGGAGAAGAGGCCTTTCACAAATATAAGCAAAAGATTGAGGCGTTGAAAATCAATTGCTTTCGTTGTGTTGGTTAAAACTCGCATTCAGGAGGATAAGATGGGTAGAAAAATCCGTTTGCTCTACATGGAGAATGTCTCTCCTCTTCGTTCACAGACCGTTTATCATGCGGTCGGGTATGCGATGAAGCCAGATACACCGAACACTATTCTTCTGGTATCCCCGAATGCCCCTTATGTGAGCATTGGCTACCATCAGGATTTAGAAAAAGAGGTGGATCTCGAGTACTGCGCTCAAAATAACCTGCCGGTCTACCGCCGAGAGGTGGGCGGCGGCGCTGTGTATCTGGATAACGGACAGTTATTTACCCAGTGGGTATTTCATAAAGAGGATTTACCGGTTTCCCTGGAGGAACGCTTTGCCTTTTATGTGGCGCCGATTGTGGAAACGTATCGGGCGCTGGGCATCCCTGCGCAATATCGTCCGATCAACGATATTCACGTTCAGGGAAAGAAAATCGGCGGCACTGGGGCAGCCCAAATGGGAATTGCCGAGGTGCTGGTCGGTAGTTTGATGTTCACGTTCGATAAGAAAACGATGTCGCGCGTCCTGAAAGTGTCCTCAGAAAAAATGCGCGACAAGATTTTTGAGTCCCTTGAGGCTTACATGACGACCATGGCTGAGCAACTCGGCTACCTCCCGGATCGCGCCGCGGTCAAAGACCTGTATTTGCAGAAGGTGTCTGAGGCGTTTGGTGGAGCGGAGATCGAGGAGGGAACGTGGACTCCAGAGGAAGAGGCAATGGCTCAGGAGATTGACGCGCGCTTTCTTTCCGAGGAGTGGCTCTACCAGAAAGGCAGGTTGCGCCAGCCAGCGGTACGCATTCATCAGGATGTCTATCTTGCAGAAGCCGCGTTCAAGGCGCCCGGTGGACTCATTCGCGTCATCGCCCGTTTGCGCGAAGGGCGCATTGATGATGTCTCTATCTCCGGCGATTTTACCCTGTTCCCCATCTTTGCTGTGGGGGCGCTGGAGCAATCCCTGCGCGGCGTTGCAGCGACCCCGGAGACGCTCAAATCGAAGATCGAAGAAGCCTACTACCGGCTGCAGATTCAGTCTCCAGGGGTGACGCCCGGCGATTTTGCCACGGCGATTATGACCGCGGTCTCATCCTTGCAATCCCAGTAGGTGATAAGGAAATGGCAAACTATGGTTTCCTGATCGATCAATCCAGGTGTATTGGTTGTCATGCCTGTTCGGTGGCCTGTAAATCTGAGAATCAGGTGCCGCTGGGCGTTTATCGCACCTGGGTCAAGTACGTGGAGGTGGGCGAGTACCCCGATGTGCGGCGCCACTTTCAGGTGACGCGCTGCAATCATTGTGCGAATCCTCCTTGTGTGCGCATTTGCCCGGTCGGCGCCATGTATCAGCGTCATGATGGCATTGTGGAGTTTGATTCAAGCATTTGCATCGGGTGCAAATCGTGCATTCAGGCCTGTCCCTACGATTCAATCTATCTTGACCCGAATACCCACACGGCAGCGAAATGTCATTTTTGTGCCCATCGCATTGAGATGGGATTGGAGCCGGCCTGTGTTGTGGTATGCCCGGAACATGCCATTATTGCCGGTGATTTGGATGATCCGAACTCGGAGATCAGCCGCAAGCTGGCTCGCTCACAGGTGACGGTGCGCAAGCCGGAACAGGGGACAGGGCCCAAGCTGTTTTACATCAACGGAAATGATTGGGCCCTTCATCCCACGGCCTCTTCGACCTCTGCCTCGTATATGTGGGCGGATCGCATCACCGAACAGAATGTTGCGCCTTATGGGCAGGCAAAGGCCGATGGTGGGCGTGCTTCTGCAGGGGAGCGTCGAGCTGCGAGCGGGGTGCCCATACGCACGCCCCAAACCCAGGGTATGCCGTTGAATGGCCCCATTCAGATCGGCGGGCGGGTGGCCGAACAAATGGTGCAAACCGCCTATAACGCTCAACACAAAATCTACTGGCACTGGGAGTTGCCGGCCTATCTGGTGACCAAGAACATTGCCGGTGGTCTCTTTATGTACCTTAGCCTGGGTGTGGCCTTGGGCTCCTTTCCGTTTGATTCCCTTGTCTTCATCCTGGCCGGCTTTGTCTCTTTGCTTTTTACACTGATTACAGCGCTCCTGCTGATCAAAGACCTTTCCCAACCCAAACGCTTTTTCACCATTTTGCTGCGGCCTCAATGGAAATCATGGGTGGCGCGCGGGGCGTTTGTGCTGGTTGGATTTTCGGCTGTGGCTGGAATCTGGTGGCTGCTGGAGATGCTGGCATGGCAAGGGGTTCTCCAGCCGCTTGCACCTGCGCTACGTCCCTTCTTCGCCTGGGTGACTTTCCCTCTGGCTCTGCTTGCCGTGATCTACACCGCTTTCCTGTTGGGACAGGCAGAAGGGCGGGATATGTGGCAGAACCCTTTGCTACCCTTCCAGCTCTTTGCGCAGGCCGTTATGGTGGCAGGCGGTGTTTTCCTCCTGCTGAGCCTTTTCATCCCCTTTCCTGAATCTTTGCACAGTTTCCTGGCGCGCCTCTTCCCGGCGGCGATCTTTGTGGATTTGCTGCTGATGCTGGCGGGCAAGTTCACTTCTTTCGCTTCAGAAGTGGCCTTGTTAGGATATCGCGAGATGACGAAGGGGCGTTTCCGCAATGCCTACTGGTGGGGTGGTGTTGTATTGGGCCATCTCGTGCCGCTGGTGCTGCTCCTCCTGGCCCCGTTCTTGATGCCACTGGCGGTCGTCTGTACAGTGGTGGGACTGTTCTTCTATGAGTATGCATTTGTAATGGCTCCGCAGTATATTCCGAATTCTTGAACGAACGAATCTTTGAGAAGCAGGGAGATTCTATGACTCAAACGAAAGTGCCTCCATCTTCAGCCGGAATCGCTCCGCCTGCGTTTTCCGTGTCCGGGCGAGCACCTGTAAAGCTGATTGAGGTTGTACACCCCGACGGGCGGATCAGCCAGTATCCGCCTCCGGAGATGTGGGAGGATTGGGTGGAGTGGGATGGTAAAGAGTGGCCGAAGAAGGTGGCACGACACTATACGCTGGTTCCGACAGTCTGCTTTAACTGTGAATCTGCGTGTGGCTTGCTCGCTTACGTAGATAAAGAAACGTTTGAAATTCGCAAGTTTGAAGGCAATCCGGTCCATCCTGGTTCGCGTGGGCGCAATTGTGCGAAAGGGCCAGCTACACACAATCAGGTCTACGATCCGGAGCGTATTCTCTATCCCCTCAAGCGTGTGGGCAAGCGTGGGGAAGGGAAGTGGGAGCGCATTTCTTGGGAGCAGGCGCTCAACGAAATTGCGGCGAAGATGCGCGAATCCAAACTGCGCCGTCCTAATGGCATCGTCTATCACGTGGGACGTCCTGGCGAGGATGGGTATACCAATCGCGTTGTCCAGACCTGGGGCATGGATGGACACAATAGCCATACGAATATCTGCTCGTCCTCGGCGCGCGCGGGATACAATTTTTGGATCGGCCAGGATCGCCCCAGCCCCGACTATGCTAACGCACGCGTGATTCTGCTGGTCTCCAGCCACCTGGAAACGGGGCATTATTTCAATCCCCATGCCCAGCGCATCATTGATGGAAAAAGCGAAGGCGCAAAGTTGATCGTCCTTGATCCGCGCCTCTCGAATACGGCCTCGATGAGCGATGTCTGGCTGCCTGCGTATCCTGGCAGTGAAATCACGGTCTTGCTGGCGATAGCGAATTACTTGATCCAAAATAACCTTTACAATAAAACCTTCGTGCGCCGCTGGGTGAATTGGAAGGAGACGCTTAAAGCCGTGGCGGATGGGAAGCTCTCGGTAGACGACCAGGCATTACGAACCGAAATTCAGAAGGCTGTTGCTGACGCGCGCTTCGACTTTGAGCTGTTTGACCACCTCCTGAAAGCTTTGTATGCTGAATATACCTTCGAGCGCGCCGCGCGCGAGGCGAATGTGCCCTTAGAGCGGATTGAGCAAGCGGCTCGTTGGGTGGCAAATTGCGATGGCAGGCTTGCGACCCATGTTTGGCGCTCCGCCAGTGTGGGCAATCTGGGCGGCTGGCAAGTGGCACGTTCGCTCTTCTTCTTGAACGTCTTGACCGGTAGCATTGGAAACAAAGGTGGGACCTCGGTCACGGGCTGGAATAAGTTTGTGCCCAAGCCCTTCAAAGGCGCACCCAGTCCAGAGACCTGGAACGAATTACACTATCCCATTGAATATCCGCTGGCGCATTACGAGATGTCCTTCCTTCTGCCGCATATGCTTGAGGAAGGGCGTGGTGAAATTGATGTCTATTTCACCCGTGTCTATAATCCGATCTGGGTCAACCCCGATGGGTTTATGTGGTTGAAGGTGCTCAAGGACGAAACAAAGATTAAATGCCATGTGGCGCTCACGCCTACCTGGAACGAAACGGCCTGGTTCGCGGATTACGTGCTGCCGATGGGGCATGGCCCTGAGCGCCACGATCTGATGAGTCAGGAGACCCATGCCGGTCAATGGATCGCTTTTCGCCAGCCGGTGCGCCGTGTGGCGATGGAGCGCGCCGGTATCAAGGTTGAGTTCACTTACCAGGCGAATCCGGGCGAAGTCTGGGAAGAGAATGAGTTTTGGATTCAGCTCTCTGCGCGCATGGATCCCGATGGCTCACTCGGTGTCCGTCCATGGTTTGAATCTCCCTACCGGCCTGGGGAGATTATCACAGTGGAAGAATACTATCGCTGGATTTTCGAGAATTCCGTGCCCGGCTTGCCAGAAGCCGCCGCAAAAGAAGGATTGACCCCGCTGGAATACATGCGCAAATATGGGGTCTTTGAAGTCAAGAAGGAAAATTACCTGCCTTTTGAACGGGCGATCGGCAAGGTCGTAGATGGCAAACCGGTGGTGGATCAGACGTTCACGACTTATCGCATCGACGAGTATGACCGGGTGTTCCTTGATGATCGCTTTGTCGGCTTGTGCGTGGATGGGGAGATCAAGGTCGGTTTTGATACTTCCTCGAAGAAGTTAGAATTCTTTAGCCCGACGCTTTACGATTGGGGATGGCGCGAGAAGGAGTACGTCATCCCTTGGGCGATCAAGAGCCATGTTCACCCTGAGAAGGTGGACCGCTCAAAAGGTGAGATGATTTTGTTGCCCAATTTCCGCTTGCCCACCTTGATCCATACTCGTTCGGCTAATGCCAAGTGGCTTTATGAGATCAGCCATAAGAACCCGATCTGGATGCATCCCGAAGATGCCCAGCGCTTGGGACTAAAGACGGGAGATCTGGCGCGAGTGGAAACCGAGATCGGTTATTTTGTGGACAGTGTGTGGGTGACAGAGGGAATCAAGCCGGGCGTGATTGCGGTTAGCCATCACTTAGGACGCTGGCGCTTGCAGGAGGATATGGGAGTGAATAAAGGCGCTTCCAACCTGGTGGAAATCCGAGAAGATGGCCAGGGTGGGTTCTTCATGCGCGTCCTTCACGGGGCACGGGCGTGGACCTCTGCCGATCCCGATACCCGTCGCATCTGGTGGGAGAATGTAGGTGTGAACCAGAATTTGACCCATCCTGTCCATCCTGATCCGGTGAGTGGGGTTCATTGCTGGTTGCAAAAGGTGCGGGTGCGCAAAGCCGAACCCGGAGATAGGGCAGGGGATTTGTTTGTGGATACGAATAAATCCATGCAAGTCTATCGTCAGTGGTTGTCCATGACCCGCCCTGCCGACAAGTTCAGCCCCGATGGCACACGTCGCCCCTACTGGTTGAACCGGCCCTTGAAGCCGACGCGGGAGGCTTATAAACTGCCGGTAAAATAACTGTAAGTGCTCTGTTGCAAGGAGGTCATTGCGGGCCGCTACCGGTGGCGAAGCAATCTCCTTGACGGTGGACGATGGAGAGTGGAGCGCGGACGGCAAGGGGCAGATGCTCCACACGCTCCACACCACACGTCGCTCCACTACGCTTCGCTC
>JAGHYK010000133.1 GCA_017743695.1 Chloroflexota bacterium | reverse complement strand
TCGGGGGGAGCAGACCGTCAACGAATGGGGGAACGAATCAACGAATGGGAGGGACAGCGGACGGTGTAGGACAGGCTTTCCAGCCTGTCGGGGGGAGCAGACCGTCAACGAATGGGGGAACGAATCAACGAATGGGGATGGCGAGCCGCACGAGAATCGCCGGGGCGGCGGGGCGCAGGGTTTTCTGGCAGGGGGGCGACTTCGCTCTTGCGCGGCACAACGGCCTGGATGGGGTTTTTCCAGGCTATAATTGAGCCGTGTTCAGGTTTCGCGGGGAAACGATGGAACTGACTGCGGAACAGCGCGCCGCATCAGGGGGACAGTATGTGACGCTTTCCGAGGGCGTGACCCATTACGAGCTGGCCGGAGCAACGGGCGAAACGACCGTCGTGCTCGTGCACGGCTTTTCAGTGCCCTCGTTTATCTGGGATCCGACCTTTGAGGCGTTGAAACAGGCCGGGTTTCGGGTGCTGCGCTATGATCTGTTTGGACGAGGGTTATCAGATCGGCCGCGCGGCCGCTATGACCTGGAGCGGTTTGTGCGCCAGCTTGCGGAACTGCTCCGTGCGCTGCAGCTGTCATCGGTGTCGCTGGTCGGGCTTTCGATGGGCGGCCCCATCGTCGCCGCGTTTACGGCGCGTTTCCCTGAACAGGTGCAGCGGCTGGTGCTGATAGATGTGGCCGGGGTGCGCTCCCTCCACCTGCCCTGGTATCTGCGCCTGGGCATGTTGCCCGGCGTGGGCGAATCCCTGCTGTGGCTGATGGGCGGGGAGCGTCTGGTGCGCGGGGCCGCCTCGGATTTCTTCGATCCCAGGCTGGTGGAAGCATTCCAGGAGCGCTATCGCCAGCAAATGCGTTATCGCGGCTTTTTGCGCGCCTTGCTTTCCACCCTGCGCAGTGGAATGTTGGGAGATTTCAGCGCTTTCTATCGCCAGGTGGGTGAGCGGGGCCTGCCGGTGCTCATCCTGTGGGGGCGAGAGGATACCACCGTGCCCTATGCCCATGCTCTGGAGCTACAGCGGTTGATCCCCCAGGCGCATCGGGTGACTATCGAGCAGTGTGGGCATATTCCCCATTACGAGAAACCTGAACAGGTAAACCCGATTTTGGTTCAGTTTCTTCGCTGAAAGGTGTGTATGTGGGAACTCTGGTCAAAGCATAAGTACAAGATCGGCATCTTTTTGCTTCTGCTCACCGCTTCCATGATCGCCGTCAGCCTGGTGATCGTGCGGGTGCTCTATACCGATTCGCGACGTCACGTTTCCCTGATCTGGAATCTGTTCCTGGCCTGGATTCCCTTCCTGCTGGCCTATATGGCCTACGTGTTTTCCTGGCGCCGCTGGATGGTGTATCTGATCGTGCCAGGGTTTCTCTTCCTGTGGCTGCTTTTTTTCCCCAATGCCCCGTATGTCCTGACCGATCTCCAGGATCTGGCGCGCAGTCCCCATGAGATGCCCATCTGGTACGATGCGCTCCTGCTCAACTGGTTCTCCTGGAGCGGCGCACTGTTAGGCGTGGTTTCGCTTTACCTGATGCAGGAGATTTTGCTCCGCCATTTCGGGCGACTGGTCGGGTGGCTCTTCGTCTTGAGCGTTTCTGCGGCCACCGGGTTGGGATTGTACCTGGGGCGCTTTATCCGCCTGAATTCGTGGGACTTGTTCCGGGCGCCGCGGGAGGTTGTGGAGGCAATCTGGGGATGGCTGGCGGACCCCAGTCTCTCGTCGGTGGGGTTCGTTTCGCTCTATACGTTGTTTTTCCTGTTCATCTACCTGACGCTGTACGCGTTCGGGCATATTCTGCAGGAAGGGCAGAAGTTCACGGGCAGGCAGGAAGGCGTATGACGGCGCTGATTTTGATCCGTGGCGGGGGCGATCTGGCAAGTGGCGTGGCTTACCGCCTGCACAGGGCCGGGCTGAATGTGGTGATCACCGAGCTGCCGCAACCGCTCGCTGTGCGCCGACTGGTGAGCTTCGCCCAGGCGGTCTATGAGGGGCAGGTCACGGTGGAGGGGATCACCGCCCGCCGCGTGGACGATCCGAGCGACCGCTTGCGGATCATGCAAATCCTTTCGCGGCGGCAGATTCCGGTGTTGATCGATCCCGAAGCGCGCGAGGCGCTCAAGCTGTTTCCGCTGGCTATCGTGGACGCGCGCATGACCAAGCAGCCGCCGGAGACGCTCTACCACCGGGCGATGCTGTACATCGGGCTGGGGCCGGGATTTGTGGCCGGGCAGAATTGTGATGCTGTGATCGAGACCAATCGCGGGCATACGCTGGGCCGCGTGTACTGGCAGGGAGGGCCTCAGGCGGATACTCGCCTGCCAGAAGGCGACCCGCGGCGGGTGCTGCGCGCCCCGGCGGCAGGCGTTTTCCATGCTGCGCGCAGCCTGGGAGAGCATTGCGAGGAGGGTGATCTCGTGGCCTGGGTGGAGGACGCGCAGGGGCAGCGACATCCGATCTACAGCCCGTTTCGCGGTGTGCTGCGCGGGTTGCTTTATGAGGGCCTGGGGGTGGAGGCCGGGATGAAGGTGGGCGATATTGACCCGCGCGATAATCCCGGCTATTGCTCTTTGATCTCGGAGAAGTCTCTGGCGATTGGCGGGGGCGTGCTGGAGGCGCTGCTGACGCGCCCGGAGGTGCGGGCAAAGTTATGGGCGTGAGTGGGAAGTCTGCAGCGTGGCCATGGGGAGCGAGGAGATGAAATTGCGCCAGGCGCTGCGACTCTCTCAGGCGCCTTGTCTGGCGCTGGTGGGGGCCGGGGGGAAGAGCACGGCGCTCTTTGAACTGGCGCGCCAGTTCCCGCCGCCCGTTCTCTTGAGCACCACCACTCACCTGGCCATCGAACAGGCTGCCCTGGCCGATAGCCATCACATCCTGCCGCGGGCCGCGGATTTGCCCCAGGGTGGATTGATCCTGGCCACAGGTCGCGTGGAGGAGGCGCAGGGGAAGCTCGCCGGCCTGGATGAAGGCCGGCTAAGGGAACTCTACACCGAGGCGCAGCGCCGCCGTATCCCCTTTCTCCTTGAATGTGATGGTAGCCGTGGCAGGCCGCTCAAAGCGCCGGCAGCGCATGAGCCGCCGATCCCGGATTTTGTGGATCAGGTGGTGCTGGTGGCCGGCCTGAGCGGCGTGGAGCAGCCGCTGGAGGAGGCTTTTGTGCATCGCCCGGAAATCTTCGGGCAGCTGGCGGGATTGCAAAGGGGCGAAGTGGTGAATGTAGAGGCACTGGCGCGCGTGCTCAATCATCCCCAGGGAGGCCTGAAAAACATTCCGTCCGCGGCGCGGCGCGTGGTGCTCTTGAATCAGGCGGATGATGAGCGGCGCCAGTCGCTGGGGAGGGGGCTGGCGGAGAGGCTTTTGCCTTTCTGGGATGCGGTGGTGATCGCCAGCCTGCAGCAGGGGGAGGTGTTCGCGGTGCATGAGCGGGTGGCGGCGATTGTGCTGGCCGCCGGGGGCGCACGGCGTTTTGGCCGCCCCAAACAGGTGCTGGAATGGGAGGGCAAGCCGCTGGTGCGCCATCTGGCCGAGCGCGCGCTGCAGGCCGACCTGCGCCCGGTGATCGTGGTCACGGGCCGGGCGCAGGAGGCGGTGGAAGCGGCGTTGCACGGGCTGCCGGTGAAGCTCGCGTTCAATCCGCATTGGGAAAGGGGGCAGGCCTCTTCGGTGCGGCGGGGGATCGAGATGCTGCGCGCGCTCGATCCTCAGGCCGGGGCGGCGATCTTTTTGCTGGCCGATCAGCCAGGCGTGAGCGTGCTGCTGCTACGGTCGCTGGTTGAGCGCCACGCAGCCGGCCTGCCGCCGGTGGTGGCGCCGCGCGTCGGGGATCGGCGCGCCAACCCCGTGCTGTTTGATCGTCAGACCTTCGACGATCTGGAGCATCTGGAAGGCGATCAGGGAGGACGGGCTTTGTTCACGCGCTATCCGCCTGTCTATCTTCCCTGGCATGATGAACGCTTGCTGATCGATCTGGATACTCCGCAGGACCTGGAGCGATGGCGGGCATGGACGAGGTAGCGGCGCTGGTGCTGGCAGCCGGGCTTTCGCGCCGTATGGGGCAGCCGAAGATGCTTTTGCCCTGGGGGTCGCGCACGGTGCTGGGACAGGTTTTGTACGTGCTGGAGGCGGCCGGCGTGCGTCAGCGATGGGTGATCGGCGGCGCTGCGTATGAGCGCATCGCGGAGATTGCCCATCAAGCGGGCGCAGAATGCCTGTATAATGCGCAGTATGCCGAGGGCGAGATGCTCCTTTCGATCCAGCTTGGATTGCGGGCGCTGGAAGGGGAGCCGCACATCCAGGCGGCGCTGATCTGCCTGGGCGATCAACCGCAGATCGAAGCGCAGGTGGTGCGTCGCCTGCTCCAGAAATGGGAAGCGCAGCGCGCACCGCTGCTCGTCCCCAGCTATCAGGGGCGACGCGGGCATCCGTGGCTGATCGCCAGGCCGCTATGGGCTGCGCTCCTGGAGCTACAACCGCCCCAGACGGCGCGCCATTTTCTGCGCACCCATGCAGCACAAATCCAGGAGGTGGCGGTGGAGACAGATTCGATTTTGCAGGATATAGACACTCCCCAGGAATATGAGCGCTTTCGTCCTCGCGAGTAGATACCCTTGAAGGAGACTTCCCGATGGAGCTGGGATTGTTGCGAAAGGTAGATATTGACAAAGAGATGCAGCAGGCCTACCTGGATTACGCCATGTCCGTGATCGTGGCGCGGGCCCTGCCCGATGCGCGCGACGGGCTGAAGCCGGTGCAGCGGCGCATTCTGTACGCCATGTACGACATGGGCCTGCACCCCAATGCTGCTTTTAAGAAATCTGCGCGTATTGTGGGTGAAGTTCTGGGAAAATATCATCCGCACGGGGATGCGGCTGTCTATGAAGCGATGGCGCGCCTGGCGCAGGATTTCACCATGCGCTATCCGTTGATCGAGGGCCAGGGGAATTTCGGCTCCGTGGATGGCGATCCGCCGGCGGCCATGCGCTATACCGAGGCGCGCCTGACCGGTCTCGCTATGGAGATGCTGAGGGACATCGAGAAGAACACGGTGGATTTTGTGCCCAATTTCGACGATACCCTGACGGAGCCGGCGGTGCTGCCGGCAGCCATCCCCAACCTGCTGGTGAACGGGAGCAGTGGGATTGCCGTCGGGATGGCGACTTCGATCCCGCCGCACAATCTGGGCGAGGTGATTGATGCGCTGGTGTTCATGCTGGAATCCTGGGAAAAGCTCGAGGAGATTACCACCGAGCAGTTGATGCGTTTCATCCAGGGGCCGGATTTCCCAACCGGCGGGCTGGTGATCGATCAGGCGGGGGATGGAAGCCTGCAGAGCGCCTATGGAAGCGGTCGGGGGCGCATTCTGGTGCAGGCACGCGCGCATATTGAGGAGATGGAACGCGGGCGCAGCCGTATCCTGATCACGGAGATTCCCTACCAGGTCAACAAGGCGAGCCTGATCGAGAACATCGCTTCGCTGGCGCGCGAGGGGCAGATCGAGGGGATCAGCGATCTGCGGGATGAATCGGATCGGCACGGGATGCGCATTGTCATCGAATTGAGCAAGAACGCGGATGCCGAAAAGACGCTGGAAGCGCTCTTCCGCCATACGCCGATGCGCACCACGTTCAGCCTGATCTTGCTGGCGCTGGTGGATGGGGAGCCACGCCTGCTCACTCTGAAACAGTCGCTACGCGTCTACCTGGAGCATCGGCTGACGGTGACGCGCCGCCGCGCCACGTTCGATCTGGAGAAGGCCCGTCAGCGGGCGCATATCCTGGAGGGGCTGCGCATCGCGCTCCAGAACCTGGATGAGATCATCACACTGATCCGCAACGCCCCGGACGCGGAGACGGCGCGCACGCGCCTGATCCGGCGTTTCAAGCTCAGCGAGTTACAGGCCAATGCCATTCTGGAAATGCAATTGCGCCGGCTGGCGGCACTGGAGCGCAAGAAAATCGAAACAGAGTACAGGGAGACGCTGGCGCAAATTAAGGAGCTGGAGACACTGCTGAAATCTCCCAAGAAGATGCGTCAAGCCGTGGCGACCGAACTGCAACAGGTCAAAGCCAGGTATGCCGATCGCCGTCGCACGCAGATCGTGCGTTGGGGAGAAGAACAGAAGAGGGTATCCGGGGTCATGGCACAGGCTCTGCCGGCACAGAAGGTCTGGGTGGGGATAGGGAGAGAGGGGCAGATAGGACGCACGGCTGATGAGAGGATGCCCTCACTGAGCGGAAGCGGGGCGCCGCGCCTTCTGCTTAAAGTCTCCACCAACGACACGCTGTACCTGGTGGCTCAGGATGGCCGGGCAGCGGCGATCCCGGTGCAGGTGTTACCACAGGTCGAGGCATGGAAACAGGGGATTCTATGGTACAAGGTTTCGCCGCTACGCGAGACACAGAGCGTACAAGCGATCTTCGCCCTCTCGCTGCAGCGAAAGGAGATGCCCTCCGATCTTTACGTGATGAGCGTAACTCGTCAAGGGATGGTTAAGCGAACAGCTGTGGAGGAATTGCCGGGGCCTTCGGCGCAGGCGTTTACGCTGGCACGAATCCAGGATGGGGACGCGCTGCTGCGGGTGCTCTGGGCGCGGGAGGAGGATGAGGTGCTCTTGATCACGGCCAAAGGCATGGCTATCCGCTTCGCAGTCCGAGAGGTACGCCCAATGGGATGGGTGGCAGCAGGGGTGAGCGGGATCAAGCTGGAGAGCGGCGATGAGGTGATCGGCGCACACATCCTGCGACCGGGAACAACGCTGCTTCTGCTGACCTCGGAAGGTCGAGCAAAACGCCTTTCTATAGAGGAATTCCCGCGTCAAGGACGATATGGTAAGGGGGTGATCGCCTGGGAGTTACCAAAAGGGGCACGCCTGGTAGACAGTGTGCTGGGTGAGAAAGGTACAAGCCTTGGGATTTTGCTGCGCAAAGGGTCGGCTCACGCTTTGCGCCTGGACGAGGTGCCCTTGCGCAAGCGCAGCGCCGTGCGGGGTGATGTGGTGGTGGAGGTGGGGAAGGACGACGCGGTG
Organism: Chloroflexota bacterium; assembly: GCA_017743695.1. GTDB lineage: Bacteria > Chloroflexota > Anaerolineae > Anaerolineales > Villigracilaceae > 630D-37. The sequence goes on along the minus strand of JAGHYK010000133.1, from coordinate 75 downwards.
ATCGGGGTGGTGGGGGAATAGACGGCAGACCGCAGACGGCGGACGACGTAGGACAGGCTTTCCAGCCTGTCGGGG
>JAGHYK010000132.1 GCA_017743695.1 Chloroflexota bacterium | reverse complement strand
ACGGGAGATTGCTTCGCCAAAAAACGGCTCGCAATGACATGGCTGAATCGTTACGGCACACCCTTTTTGCAATGAAGTCAGGATGGATCTGCGAGAGGCCGACAACCCCAAGGAGGTATCATGACTTTAGATTTCGATCTTTACCGGCGCACGGTTCAGGTTTCCTCAAGCCCTCTGGTACGCCTCTCCGTGATAGACATTTTCCCCGATCATCCACAGCGTACATTTGTGTTCATCCACGGCTTTGGAGGCAAGGCCTCTCAATGGCGCTATCAGTTACAGGCCTTTTCGGTCGAAAACCGGGTCATTGCCCTGGACTTGCGCGGACATGGACTTTCTGATTGCCCGAATACGGGATACGACCTGGAAACAATCATCCGGGACATCGAAATAGCCCTGGAAAAGCTACAGGTAGAACCTCCGTTCGTCCTGGCAGGACATTCTTTCGGCGGCGCTCTGGTGAGCGAATATGCGCGACGCCATCCCGAGCACATCGAAGCGCTGATCCTGTTGGCCACCGCCGCCCGGTTTCGCTTTAATTTCTTCTATCGCATGGGGCTTTATCTGCCAGACTGGCTACTTGAAATCGCCGGCCGGTTCACCCGTCAATGGCTTTCCGCTCCCCCGCGCATCCTTAAACCATTCTACAAACAATCTGTCATCAAGTGGTCGGGTTACGATGCCTTTCCCCAGCTCCGCGTGCCCACCCTGATCTTACGAGGACATCGCGATCTGGTCTTTGAACGGCCACTCTTTGAAGAAGTGGTGCATCTGATACCGAATGCGGAAGAAGTAGATATTGGCGCCTCCGGGCATATGCTCATGCTGGAGCGTCATGAAGCCGTACGCAGGACGATTGAGCGCTTTCTGGAGGGGAATCAACAGCGCTCCTGGCGCGAGGAGACCCGATCCGGCGCCGGAAAGGGTCGAGAAGCGTTGCGCCGGCAGCGCCCCTGGCTGGCTCATTATGAGAACGGCGTCCCATACACCATCGCCATCCCTTCGATCTCGCTACCCACTCTGCTGGAATCTGCCGCTCGTCGCTTTCCTCGCCGACCCGCCCTGATCTTCCATGGACATACCTGGACTTACCAGCAACTGGATAGGGAGGTGAATCGCTTTGCGAACGCGTTGCTTGGATTAGGAATCGGCCAGGGGGCACGGGTGGTGATCCTGCTACCCAATCTTCCCCAGGCTGTCATCGCTTTCTATGGCACGCTACGCGCCGGATGCGTCCCCGTCTTTGTGCCTCCCCTGACGGATCCGGAAGAGACGCTTCGCCAGATTCAGGAGGCCGAGGCCAGTGTGGTCATTACCCTGAACCTGTGGAGCGGGATAGCCCGTCGCGTCCTGCAAAGCGGCACCGCCCCCCATCTGATCATCACTGACGCAGCCGACTTATTGCCTCCCATCCCGCGTTGGGTCTCGCGATGGCGTCACCGAGGGCTGAAGATCGAAGGAACGCTGCAGTATGCTCGATGGATCAAAGGTCACTCCCCTGTAGCGCCTTCAGTCTCTCTTGCGCCGGATGACATCGCCGCTATCCTGTACACGGGGGGAACCACGGCATCCGCCCGAGGCGTCGTGCTTTCCCATCGCAATCTGGTCGCCAACGCCCTGCAAACCCGTCACTGGATGCCAGATGCGGAGGAAGGCAAAGAGCGTTTTCTGTGCGTGCTGCCATTTGCCCATAGCTACGGACTGACAACCGCGCTCAACACCCCCATCGCCTTAGGGGCTGCGCTGATCCTGGAGCCACAATTCCAGGTCAGGCAGATTCTGGAAAGCATCCGCCGCTACCGTCCGACGATCTTTCCCGGTGTACCCTCCATGTACACTGCGATCAATGCCACCCGCGGCGCGCGCCGCTATGGCATCTCATCCATCAAAATTTGCATCAGCGGCTCAGCACCCCTTCCGGTAGAAGTGCAGGAAGCGTTTGAAAAACTCACCCGTGGGCGTCTGGTGGAGGGCTATGGCTTGACAGAGGCTTCGCCAGTCACCCATGCCAATCCGCTTCATGGATTGCGCAAAGCGGGTAGCATCGGCATTCCCCTCCCCTCAACGGAAGCGCGCATTGTGGACCTGCGGAAGGGGACGCGGGAGGTCAAAACAGGGCAAATTGGAGAACTGGCTGTGCGCGGGCCACAGATCATGTCTGGTTACTGGAAAAACCCGCAGGAAACCGCTCGCGTGCTCACCTCCGACGGCTGGCTGCTGACCGGCGATGTGGCACAAATGGATGAAGATGGATACTTCCGCATCATTGCGCGCAAGGCCGATATGTGGTATCCTGGAAACCTGCGGCGACCGGTCTTCCCGCGAGATGTGGAGGAAGTGCTTTATGAGATTCCACAAATCAAAGAGGCGGTCGTTGTAGCCATCGCAGGGCAAGTGATTGCGTTCGTCATCAGCGCCATCGAGCGCCCCAACAGCAATACCATCTTAGCCTATTGTCAGCGTCGGTTACCGCCGGAACTGGTACCACGTGCCGTCTTTTTCGTGGAGGATTTCCCGCGCACCTTTATCGGCAAAGTGTTGCGCCGCGAACTGATCAAACGTTATGAACAATCTCTGGATCGCTCATCGTTCTGAAACACATCCGCCGCTTGTCGGCGAAAAGCTGAATTTCGTGCACCGGGGAGAGGGACAACCGGTGCTCATGATCCATGGCCTGGCCGCCTCCCTGCACGATTGGGATGATTTCTTACCCTCCATCAGCGAGGCTGGCTTTTCTGGCTATGCGATTGACCTGCTTGGGCATGGGGAAAGCGCAAAACCCAAAAATCTGAATGCCTATACTGCTGAAAACGCTTTCTGGCACTGGGTACGCTGGTGGGAAAAAGAAGTGCCCCCCAGGGGTCAGATCCTGATCGGGCACTCTCTGGGTGGTTACATGGTCATGGAATACGCCTTGCGCTTCCCAGAACGTCTGCGTGCCATCGTGTTGATTAACCCGTTCTACTCCCTCAGCCAGCTACCTTCGCCTCTCCAGAAAGTCTTGCGTTATCCTTTGAAAAACACCCTCCTGATCGAACGCACCCCCTACTGGCTCTTCCGCATGTTGATCGATCTAACGAACCTGAGATGGCAAAACGGCAACCTGCAGCACGAGCTACCAGAACACATCCGGGCGCAGACAGCCTGGGATTATAAACGGGCTGCCCCTGGCATCTACAATCTACCGCGCACGATCCGCAACCTGGAGCCTGAACTCAAGCACCTGCGCATTCCCGCGCTTGTGATCTGGGGAGGCCGAGATCAGACCCTCGATCCGCAGTCTTTCCCGTACCTGGTGCAGACGCTGCCCCAGGCCGAAGGATTCATGCTTGCATCGTGCGGTCATATCCCCCATCAGTGCCATCCGCAGCAGGTCTACGCAAGAATCCTGCAATTTCTGGCCGAGAAACAGGAAAAACAAGAACAGCGGTAACTACTACCCCCTCCCCATCCCTGTCATCACACAAAATGAGCGCCCCCGGCGAGGCTCGAACTCGCAACCTTTGGATTCGAAGTCCAACACTCTGTCCGATTGAGCTACGGGGGCAGGCATGCGAATTATACCATGAGATAGAAGAAGGCAGAAATGAAACTCGAAGAGCACATCGGCATCTTGCTACGCGAAAGGCATTGGAAACTTGCGCTGGCAGAATCCTGTACCGGTGGGCTATTGGGGCATCGTATCACCAATGTACCCGGTTCCTCTGACTATTTTCTGGGGGGAATTGTCGCCTATGCCTACGAGGCCAAAGTGCATTTACTGGGTGTACGTTGGGAAACCCTGCAAACATACGGCGCAGTCAGCCGCGAGACGGTGCTGGAAATGGCCCATGGTGCTCGTCAGCGCCTTGGAGCGGAGGTAGCCGTCTCTATCAGCGGCATTGCCGGGCCTGGTGGCGGAACCCCTGAAAAGCCGGTTGGCACCACCTGGATTGGGCTGGTTGCACCCGATGCGGAGCAGGCAAAACGCTTTCTGTTTTCTGGAGATCGCGAGGGGAACAAGCAGCAGGCGGTCGAAGCAGCATTGCGCCTTTTGCTTGATTACCTTATTTCCACGTCACCGGCACCTTGAGGCGGCTGCCCATGCGAGAGTAATAGTAAAGAAAACCATGCTGACGCCCAAATTCGTACAAGTCACGAGTGACCTCTACATCTTGCTGGCAATACGCCGCCACTTTCTCCAATTCGCCCTGGCGAAACCACTGTACACTCATCTTTCCATCTGCGCTTTTTCCCCTGTTCAAAGTCGCTGAAGCCAGTGCGTCCAGGCCCAGGCGGAAACCCAATTGACGCCTGATTTCCTCCAGCATATCCAGCGTTGGCAAGCGCTGCAGATTCTCACTCGGAACATACGGCTGAAGTACACGATAATCAAAGTTTCGGATATTAAAACCAATCACGCGATCCGCAGATTTCAGCTCCTGGATCAAGGCGAGCACATCTGATTCCCAGTACACAGCAAAAGCCTGGCGCTGTGTGGACCAGGTCACAGCACAGGCCAGGCGCAGTTGTTCAACGTTTCCCCGTCCCCCCACTTCGTCAAAAAGAGATTGCGTTTCGAGGTCGAAAAAGACCAGGTTCATCGCCTACTCTTCGATCTTCAGCCTGTGCTCTAACCAGCGCACAAAAAGGGAGAGCACCAGGGTCATGGAAAGGTACAAAAAGGCCACTACGTTGAACGTCTCCATCGCCCGAAAAGTGGCCGCGCGTCGCAAACGTCCCATCTGGGTCAGCTCATTCACGGCAAGGACGGTGATCAACGAGGAGTCCTTCAGACAGGCGATGAAATCATTGCCCAGAGGGGGTAAAACTCGCCGAATCGCCTGGGGCAGGATGATAAAGCGCATCGCCTGGAAATAGTTCATCCCCAGCGATTTGGCGGCCTCCATCTGCCCTTTGCCAATGGATTGGATACCGGCGCGGAAAATTTCTGCCTCAAAAGCCCCATATCCCAGCGCCAGGGCAATGATGCCTCTCCATTCCATCGAAATGGAGCGAATGTCCACCGCATATCCCATGCTGGTAAGGATATCTACCAGGAAAGGCACCAGCGCAAAAGCAATGTAAAGGATAAGTACCATGAGCGGCACCCCGCGCACGGTCTCGACATAGAGGGTTGCCAGGTGATAAAGGAATGGATTTTTCGAGGTGCGCGCCAGCCCCACAAACAAGCCGATCACGGTGGCGATAATATACGAGAAGAAAGTGATGCGCAGCGTTGTCTGAAGCCCTTGCGTCAGGTAGAAGAATGTCTCCCGATAGTTCGTATCCGCGAGAATCAGGTAGAGCAAGATCAAGCCCCCGCTGAGCAGCACAATGATCCACCATGGCCATTTGCCGAGCGAGGGGATCTGCCACATCGTTTTGCTTGCGTTTGCCTGCATCGTTTCCTCCGGAGCGGATTGAAATTACAAAAAGGGGATGGAGACCTTCCCCTCCATCCCCTGAAACGCGATCGGGCTATTTCGTCACCAATCCCCACTTCTGGTTCAATGCATCCAGCGTACCATCCAGTTTCATGGAAGCCAGCGCCAGGTTGATCGGCTCAATCAGGTCGCTGTTGGGCGGGAAGACGAATGCCAGTGGCTCATCTGCGGTGATCTGACCACCAATCTTCAGCTTCCCCTCGTTCTCCTTCATGTACCCGGAAGCCGAAACGTTGTCAATCACCACCGCATCCACATCCCCAGAAAGCAGCGCCAACACCGCCGCCCCAAAATCCTCAAACGACTGCACCCGCTGCTCTCCAAACACCTTCTTCGCTACAATCTCGTTCGTCGTCTGAATCTGCGTGGCAATCTTCAGGTTCGTATCCGCCTTGAAATCATCCAGCGTCTTCGTCTCAGACGCACGCACCAGCAATACCTGACCCACGTAGACGTAAGGGAATGAGAAATCCACTGTCTGGTCACGCTCTTCTGTGTAGGTGACGCCATCCGCAAGCATATCATACTCGCCCGCTGCCATGGCCGGGAAAATACCATCCCAGGCCGCCTGCTTGAATTCGGGCACACAGTTCAGCCGTTTGCAGATCTCTGTCACCGTCTCATAATCCCACCCACCCGGCTGCTTCGTCGCTTCGTCAATAAAGTTGAACGGCGGATAGGCATTCTCAACCGCAACCGTGATCTTCCGACCCCCAAGATCAGGAACAGAGACCAATCCCCACTTCAGGTTGAGTACGTAAAGTGTTCCATCACGCTTCATGGATTCAAGCGCCTTGTTGACTGGCTCGATCAGGTCGCTGTTGGGCGGGAAGACGAATGCCAGTGGCTCATCTGCGGTGATCTGACCACCAATCTTCAGCTTCCCCTCGTTCTCCTTCATGTACCCGGAAGCCGAAACGTTGTCAATCACCACCGCATCCACATCCCCAGAAAGCAGCGCCAACACCGCCGCCCCAAAATCCTCAAACGACTGCACCCGCTGCTCTCCAAACACCTTCTTCGCTACAATCTCGTTCGTCGTCTGAATCTGCGTGGCAATCTTCAGGTTCGTATCCGCCTTGAAATCATCCAGCGTCTTCGTCTCAGACGCACGCACCAGCAATACCTGACCCACGTAGACGTAAGGGAATGAGAAATCCACTGTCTGGTCACGCTCTTCTGTGTAGGTGACGCCATCCGCAAGCATATCATACTCGCCCGCTGCCATGGCCGGGAAAATACCATCCCAGGCCGCCTGCTTGAATTCGGGCACACAGTTCAGCCGTTTGCAGATCTCTGTCACCGTCTCATAATCCCACCCACCCGGCTGCTTCGTCGCTTCGTCAATAAAGTTGAACGGCGGATAGGCATTCTCAACCGCAACCGTGATCTTCCGACCCCCAAGATCGGGCAAACCACCGGCTGGCGCAGGCGTGGGTGTTTCCGTTGCAGATGGCTGCATCGTTGGGGGTTCGGTAGCCGGAGCCTGTGTCGCAGGTGGAGGCGTAGCCGGTGCTGGTGTGGTCGTTTTCGGCGCACAGGAAGCGAGCAACATACTGGCAAGCATCAGGATGCTCAGGAGGAAAAATAAACGGTTCTTTTGCATGTCTCTTCTCCTTTCTGTGAAAATATACCGCACGCGTGCGGTTTTCAAAGAATAGCGCAAAATGGGAAAAATGGCAAGGGTTTTGGGAACAGACCGCAGACGGCGGACCGCGGACGGCAGATAATTG
>JAGHYK010000131.1 GCA_017743695.1 Chloroflexota bacterium | reverse complement strand
ATGCCGCGTTCACGAACCCGATCACCCCTCTCCCGCAGCGCGGGAGAGGGGCTAGGGGTGAGGGCAAACACTCCCCTACCCCCACAACACTACCAGAAACAGCGCCGCAAATATCACACTGCCCATCGCAGAGGCGACCAGCGCCACCCGCAGCCCAATCGCCTTTCGCCGCATCAGGACGCGAAATGCCGCCAGGCGCCGCGTCTGACTAGCCGCTGCATAACTGTATGCCCCCAGCACCACCACTACCAGCGCCGCCAGTAGTGCCACCAGCTAGGCCAGTACTGTCACTGCCCCCAACACCTGCACCAGCACCTGGTTCAGATATGCCAGTAATGGATTATCAGCCAACGCCAGAATCCCGAATACCACACCGAACAACGCGGTTACCAGCGAAATGATACTGTTCTGCTCCTTAATTTCAGCGACTTCGGCGGGCCTTTCTCTTGCTCTTCAAACCAGCGGTGCAGCGCCTCTTCAGCGGGGTTGGCGGTCGCTGTCGTACTGCATGAATCTCTTCAGGCATTGCGGCACTCCTCAAAGGTTACTTCGAGCATCTCTACATTCCCGCAGTGCGGTCAGAGCAGACGAAAGACCTCGATCCGCAGGCGCTCCGACTGACAGTAGAGTATGCGATCCGGCTTGCCCAACTGGGCCAGATCGACCGTCCAGGTCTTGTCGCAACGTCGGCAGCGCAACATCTTAAGTTGCGGTTTGTTCACACAGAAGGCTCCTCGTCCTCAAGGATCGTCAACAGGTCACGGAATTGCGCCAGTACTGTAGGCAACGACTCGCCACGCAATCGGGTGACGCAGGCGCGCAACAGCGCTGCCAAGTGCGCATACGGCGAGTCGGGTGCTTCACCTTCGGCGTAGTGATCGGCAGCCGCCTATTACCTGCTCGACCAGCACCGCCCGTGTCTGATCATCATCGGCAATCAGCGCTATACGGGTAGCGACTGCCGTCTGCACAGCGATCAGCGCCATCTATTGCACAGGCGACAGATGGTGCAGCAGCGTCTCCGTCTGCACCGCCAGCATCTGCATCGCCCGTTCCTGCCCTTCCGGTAGCAGCTCGGCCAGCGTCGCCAGCAGTGCGGCCAGATCACCTTTTGTCCATGCCGCACCTGGGCGATCTACCGATCACGCGCCTCACGATGCGGGTTTACCTCATCGGCTGCACTCAACCGCTCAATCTCAGCCAGCGCCGCCGCTAACCCGGCTTCAAGACCGGCGCGCAGACGGGTCAGTTGCCGGGTTTCGCCGCGCAACGGGGCTTGCAGACAAAAGTTGCGCGGTTGTCCCGAATAGTGTATCATTGAAAGAAGATAATCTAAGCGGTATCCATACGTTTTGGAACGCTGAGTGAGATTAACATTGCTCGAAATAGAGAAACTACGTGGACAGCCTGTTCAACGGCAACATCTCCATTTCGCCAAATTTTCATACATCGGCAGTGAGTATACTTTAATGTATGAGAAAACGTGCGTCCCGCAGACTGAACCAAGCACGAGATCATCCAGCATCCCCAACTGAGGAGGTTTGACCGAAAACGGTTGAACATGCTTTCTGACGATGTGAGGTGACGCTATATGACCATCCAGAAACTTCGCCCCACGTTCACTTTCACCGAGGATCGTCTGCGCCAGCTTCAGCAGGTCGTTCCCGAAGCCTTTGCCGACGGCAAAATCAACTGGGAGGCGCTGCGCGAGGCGCTCGGCGAACACCTGGAAGACGAAACGCAGGAACACTTTGGCCTGACCTGGCCGGGCAAGCGCGAGGCGCGCCGACTGGCCGCCCTGCCCCCGCAAGGGACGCTCGTCCCTGCCCCCGGCGAGGGCGTGGACGAAGAGACCACCCACAACCTGTTCATCGAAGGCGAAAACCTGGAAGTGCTGAAACTGTTGCAAAAGAGTTACGCCGGGCGCGTCAAGATGATTTACATTGACCCGCCCTACAACACCGGCAATGACTTCATCTACGAAGACGATTACAGCGAGCCGCTGGAAGCCTACCTGAAGCGCACCGGCCAGATGGACGAAGCCGGGCGCCGCCTGACCACCAACACCCGCGCCAGCGGACGCTTTCACTCCAAATGGCTGAGCATGATCTACCCCCGCCTGCTGCTGGCGCGCCAACTGCTGCGCGAAGACGGCGTCATCTTCGTCAGCATTGACGACAACGAAGTCCACCACCTTCGTCAGGTGATGAATGAGGTGTTTGGGGAGGAGAATTTTGTTGAAACGTTCATTTGGCGTTCGAGATTAGGTAAAGGGGCAACTTCAAAGGTAACTGCTAAACTGCATGAATATATTGTTGTTTATGGAAAAAGCAAGGAGCAACTAGATTTTCTCGGAGACATCAGAATCACTGCTACGGATAAAAAGGAACGTATTAGGCAATGGGGGCAAGGTGATAGGCGAGAAGATAGACCAACAATGTATTATCCTGTGTTTTCAGAAGAATTTGGTTGGATATATCCCAAGAAGCCAGATAGAACAGATGGGCGATGGCGTATTAGCAAATCAGAGTTCGAGAAACTACAGCAAAAAGGGTTAGTTGTTTTTGAAAAACAACCCGATGGGCGAGTCGAAGCCTATCGCATAATACCAGCCGGAACACAGACTGAAACAGCACAAGACTCTATTCTAGACACGGAAAAAGTTAAAACAACAGCCTTTGGTTCAAAAGAAATATCTACCATTTTAGAACAAAATGTTTTCGATTACCCTAAGCCCACAACGCTTTTATGTTTTCTTTTGGAGTTACTAAACGACAAAAGTGCCCTCATCCTCGACTTCTTCGCTGGCTCCTGCACCACCGCCCACGCTGTGCTGGCGCAAAACCGTGAGGATGGCGGCAGGCGGCAGTTCATCATGGTGCAACTGCCCGAACCCACCCCGCCCGATTCCGAAGCGCGCAAAGCGGGTTACGCCACCATCGCCGAAATCGGCAAAGAGCGCATCCGCCGCGTGATTCGCAAGATGAAAGAGGAACAAAACGGGCAACTCCCCCTGCCCGCAGCGGAGGACGGTCAACCGTCCCCGCTCGACCTCGGCTTCAAAGTGCTCAAACTGACCCGCTCACACTTCAAGCCCTGGGCGCCGCTCCCGCCCACCGACGCCCACACGCTCGACAGCCTCTTCGAGCAGCACGCCTCCCCGCTGGTGCAAGGCTGGACGCCAGACGGCCTGCTAAGCGAAATCCTGCTGCTCGAAGGCTTCCCGCTCGACAGCCGCGTCATCTCGCTGGAGGGGTTTGGCGAAAACGCCCTCCGGCGCGTCCACCACGCAGAGGTGGGACACAAACTCTTCGTCTGCCTGAATGAGCAGATTCGACCGGAGACCGTCGAACGATTGAAAGCGGGCGAAATTCTGGGCCGTGAAGACATTTTTATCTGCCTGGATAGCGCCCTGACCGACGAAGCCAAAGTCGTGCTGGATGACCGTCTGCGGCTGAAGGTGATTTAGCGACCATGACTCTGACTCTCCAATTCGACCCCAACCAACCCCATCAACTGGACGCCATCCAGAGCGTCGTGCGCCTCTTCAAGGGAATGACGCGCCAGCAGGGCGCTGTCCTGCTCCAGCAGCAGGTCGTCCCCAACCTGCCGCCCCTCCAAACCCTGGAAGAGACCTGGCTCTACGACAACCTGCGCCAGATTCAACAAGAAAACGGCATCGAAACACCCCCGCTCGGCGCGCTGGAAGTGGACGAAGGCCTGGAACTGGAAGGCGTCAGCAGCAATTCGTGGCGCTACCCCAGTTTCACCATCGAGATGGAAACCGGCACGGGCAAAACCTACGTCTATCTGCGCACCATCCACGAACTGCGCCAGAACTACGGCTTCGGCAAATTTGTGATCGTCGTCCCCAGCATCGCCATCTACGAAGGTGTCATCAAGAACTTCCAGGTCACCCGCGACCACTTCCGCGCCCTGTACGGCAACGAGACCGTCAACCTGATTCCATATGACGGCGCGCGGCTCAGTCAATTGCGCGGTTTTGCCGCTTCCACCTTCGTCGAAATCCTGTTAATGACCCTCGACTCGTTCAATAAAGTCTCCAACGTCCTCTACAAACCGTCCGAAAAACTGCCCGGCGAATGGCCGCCCATCCGCTACATTCAGGAAACGCGCCCGATTCTGATTCTGGACGAACCGCAGAACATGGAATCGGCCACCGCCCGCGCCGCCCTGCGCACCCTGCACCCGCTCTTTGCCCTGCGCTACTCCGCCACGCACCGCACCAGCCCCAACCTGGTCTACCGCCTGACGCCCTTCGACGCCTACCGCCTCAACCTGGTCAAAAAAATTCAGGTCTTGGGCGTCACCGAGCGCGAGAACTTCAACCAGCCCTTCCTCAGTCTGCGCGCCATCGAGACGGGCAAACAGCTCACCGCCCGCCTGCGCACCTACGTCATGGAAAAAGGCCGCTTGCGCGAAGGCGAAGTGACCCTGGCGCACGGCGACGACCTGGCCAAGAAGACCGGGCGCGAGGAACACCGCGGCGGCTACCGCGTCAGCGAGATCAACGCTGTCGGGCGCTTCATCGAGTTCGAGAACGGCATCCGCTTGCACGAAGAGGAGACCCGCGGTCCCAACCGCCCCGAAATCTTCCGCGCCCAAATCCGCGAGACCATCCAGCAGCACATTAAAATGCAGCAAAAACTGGCCGAGCGCGGCATCAAAGTCCTTTCACTCTTCTTCATTGACCGCGTTGCCAACTACACTGCCCCTGATGGCCTCATCCGCCGCATCTTCGATGAGGAATTCGAGAAACTGAAAATCCACTACCCCTTCTACCAGTCCTGGCAAGCCGAACAGGTGCGCAGCGCCTACTTTGCCAAAAAACGCGACAAGAGCGGTCAGGAAGAAGCGATTGATACCCAAAGTCGCAACCAGGCCGAGCGCGAAGCCGAAAAAGCCGCCTTCGAACTCATCATGAAGGACAAGGAGCGCTTGCTTTCCTTCAACGAGCCGGTCTGCTTCATCTTCGCCCACTCGGCCCTCAAAGAAGGCTGGGACAACCCCAATGTCTTCCAGATTTGCACCCTCAACCAGACCGTCTCGGAGATGAAAAAGCGCCAGGAAATCGGGCGCGGGCTGCGGCTGGCCGTCAACCAGCAGGGCGAGCGCGTCACCGAAGAAGGCGTCAACGTGCTGACCGTCATCGCCAACGAGAGTTACGAATCCTATGTCAGAACCCTGCAAAGAGAATACGTGGAAGACGGCCTGACCGCTCCGCCGCCGCCCACCCGGGCCGGGCGCGCCACCGCCAAACGCAACGAAGCCATTTACAAAAACACGCCAGCCTTCCGCAACTTTTGGGCAAAACTGCAAAAGCGCATCACCTACGACCTGACGCTCGACACCCCCGCCCTGGTTCGAGATTGTATCAATCGCATCAACAACCGTTCCCTGCCCACTGCCCTGCTCGTGGTAGAACGCGGTGACTTCGTGGTTACCGACTACAGCCTCGAACTGCTCTCGGTTAGCGGCTCGACTTGTAAACTCTCTATCCGCAAGCAGGATACCCGCGGCGATGAAGAGACGCGCAAACTAACCTTCGAACTGCGCGACGACCTGGCGAAAGTCCTCTGCGACGAATGTCTGCGCGGCTACAAGATTGTGGATGCGGTTAACACCTCGCGGGTGGTCTTTGGCAACGGGCAGATTCTGTACCTCGGTCGGACCCTACGTTTCCAGAGCCAGAGCGGGCAAAAGCCGCGCGAACGCGCCGCCCTGGCGCCCGATCAAAAACAGCCCCTGCTCTTCAACCTCATCGAGCGCGCCGCCCACGAAACCGGTCTCACCCGCTCGACACTGGTGAAAATTTTCAAGGGGCTGAACGCTCAGCGCAAAGAAGCCATCTTCCTCAACCCCGAAGGTTTTGCCAGCCTGTTCATTACTGAAATCAGCAATGCCCTGGCGGATCACATTGCAGAGCGCATTCAATTCCAGATTCAACCGGTCACTCTCGCCGATTGGGGCTACGACCTGGATGAACTCTTCCCGCCCGAAAAGACCTTCCCGCAAAAAGAACTTGTCCCTGGTTCCGCAGCCAGCCTCTACGACCAGGTGCAGGTGGATTCGGATGTGGAAAAGAACTTTGTCGAAGAGCGGCTCAACCCCGATGGCGAAGTAATCTTTTATTTCAAGTTCCCTTCCACCTTCAAATTCGACTTTCCGCGCGTCATCGGAAACTACAACCCCGATTGGGGAATCGCCCGCTATGTCCCTGACGAGAAAGGCGGGAAAGTTATTCTCGAAATGGTGCGCGAAACCAAAGGCCAAACCGATCCCTCCAAATTGCAATTTGCCCACGAAGCGCGCAAAATCCAATGTGCCGAAAAACTCTTCCAATCCTTGGGCATTGACTATCGCATCGTCACTGACAAAACCGTGGATTGGTGGAAAAAACATCAAGGCGAAGCGTAGAACACGACGTAGTGCCATTAGGGCAGGCGCTCGCCAGCTAGGCTCACTGGTTGCACCCGGCTGGTAAACAGCATCCTAGCGCCACGATCGCGCAGCAGATGGGGCAGCAGATGCACTGCCTGCGCGCCTGCGGCGCGCTGCGGTTCCGGCGTAAGCACACTTTCGTAGTTATCAAATAGCACCAGATCGTCTGGCTAGATTCAGATCAAGCAACGCCTGTCGCAAGCGGCTAGCTAGGTCGGTCGTATGACCACCGACACTGATGATCGTCCTCTCGGCGTCGTCATCTATCAATCGGCAGAGTTCCGTCCCACTAAGTGCGGCAAACAACACAACACCCGCGCTTTAGGGATCACCAATGCAACGGTTGGACGTTTCCGGCGGGTTGCCAATGATCATGCGCATATCGAGCAACTTTTGCAGGGACGTCGCAGCCAGTGCCTGCCCGGTATCGGCAACAGTGACCTAGCAGATGTGCCGGTCGCAGGTCAGTTTGAGGTGGAGCGACATAAAGCTACTCGCAACGCATAGCCAAAATGACGGTCGTGTATGCTGCTGATATTGTACCAGATTCGGCTATTGCGTGCAGTAAAGCGGGCGGAGTGGCTGTTCAACCCGTCGCCCCCTTCCTCTCCCACCAAGCGGGAGAGGAAGGGCGGATGAGGCGCGGCGCTGCTGTGACCCTAACCAAGACCCACCCCTCTCCCGCAGCGCGGGAGAGGGGCCGGGGGTGAGGGC
>JAGHYK010000130.1 GCA_017743695.1 Chloroflexota bacterium | reverse complement strand
GTCTGCCGTCCGCGGTCTGCATTCGTTTATTCGTTCCCCATTCGTTGACGGTCTTTCTCAACCTTTGTGTCTTCGTGCCTTCGTGGTGAGAAAAGAATAAACCACCAAGACACAAAGTCACAAAGTTTTTCCTCGCTCCTCGTTCACTGGCAGCCTTCTGGCAGGCTGGAAAGCATATCCTACGGGGATGCCGTCCTCCCGCCGTCTGCCGTCCGCGGTCTGCATTCGTTTATTCGTTCCCCATTCGTTGACGGTCTTCCCTCCGCCGGGCTGGAAAGCCTGCCCTGCCACCGTCCATCTCGCGGTCTATCCCACCGCAAACCTTCAAAATCAGTTATAATAGAAACGCATAAGATTCTCGTCCCATGCGGAAGCAAAAAAAACGCTGATAACGATTGGGACGACACAAACCTGAAAACTGGAGCAACAACACGCCACAACGTGGCCTGGCTTGCTGAAAAATTTCTGGATTTTATCCTTGTTCAAGTGAATTCGGAAGTCACCGCCGGGTGGCTCTATCCATAAATAGACTGAAAATGGCTTGGGTACGGATGGGGAACGTCCGGGTGGTTGGGTGAATTCAACATGATGAGAAGGTTATCGGGTAGCTAAGATTGTGACAGGCTCCATTCCTCGCGGATGAGAGCTCCTCTCTACCTATCCAGAGATTGCTGGCAGCCGTGGCCGCCGAGTGGCACACGGCTGTCTCTTTTTATGGGAAAGATTACAGCGATAGAACCCCAAAAACGCAATCCCCAGCGGGTGAATATCTACCTGGATGGAGAATTCGCCTTTGCGCTCTCACGCCTGGTCGCGGCCTGGCTACGCGTGGGAGAAGAGCTGAGCGCGGAGAAGATCGCCTCCTTAAAGGCCGCCGATACACGCGAGCAAGCCCTCCAGTACGCCCTGCGCCTGATCAGCTATCGCGCACGGAGCGAACGTGAACTCTGCCAGCGACTGGAACAAAAAGGCTGGGATCAAACCGTCATCCAGGAAACGCTGGACCGCCTGCGCCAGAACGGCTTGCTCGATGACCTTCAATTTGCCCAGAACTGGATCGAAAACCGGCAGACCTTCCGCCCACGGAGCGCCCGCCTGCTGCGTCAGGAATTGCGTCAAAAGGGGCTGGATGAACAAACCATCCAGCAAGCCCTGAAAGAGCTGGATGAGGAGGCCGCGGCGCAGGCCCTCGCCCGCCGCCAGGCGCAACGCCTCAAAGGCGCGCCGGCGCGCCTCTTTCACCAGAAGCTCATTGCCCACCTCGTCCGTCGCGGCTTCTCGTATGAACTCGCAAGCACCGTCAGTCAAAATCTCTGGGAAGAATTGCATGACGAAACCAACACCCATTCCCAAAACAGTGAGGATTGAAAATGAACACGATTTTGCTGCTTACTATCATTATCGTTACTTTCCTGGCAGGAGTGCTATCGGGCTACTTCTTCAATCGCTATCAAACCGAACAGGCGCGCAAAGCAGAAAGTGAACGTGCTGAAAACATCCTCCAGGCGGCGCAAACTCAGGCACGCTTAATCGAAAGCAAAGCACGCGAGGATGCCGTCAAAATCGTACAGGCTGCCGAACAGGAACTGAAAGAACGACGCGTTGAATTAAACCGTGAGGCCGAACGTCTGGAACGGCGGCGAAACGAGCTGGAGGCGCGTGCCGAACGCCTGGAACAGCGGGAACAAAACCTGAACAAGCGCCAGAGCGCCTTGGATAAACGAGCCAACGAAATCGAAAAACTCTATCAGGAGCAATTTACCCGCCTGCAGCAGATCGCTGAAATGAGCAAAGAGGAAGCTCGTCAGGAACTGCTCAAGCAGGTCGAAAAAGAAGCACGGGCAGATATGGCGCGCATCATCCGCCAGATCGAAACCGAAGCGCGCGAAGAAGGAGAAAAACGGGCACGCAAACTCATTGCCGAAGCGATCCAGCGCGTCGCCTCTGAACATGTCGCCGAAGTGACCACTGCCGTTGTGCCCCTGCCCAGCGAAGAAATGAAAGGGCGCATCGTTGGACGCAACGGCCGCAACATCAAGGCCTTCGAACAGGCCGCCGGCGTGGACGTGATCGTGGATGATACGCCCGAAGCCGTCATCATCTCTTGCTTCGACTCGGTGCGCCGCGAAATTGCCCGTCGCGCCCTCACCCGCCTGACCATTGACGGGCGCATCCACCCAGGCCAGATCGAAAAAGTGCTCGAGGAAGAGCGCAAGGCCGTCGAAAAGATCATCGAAGAGGCCGGGCAAGAGGCCGCCTTCGAGGCCGGCGTCACTGGACTGCATCCGGAAGTGCTGCGCATGATGGGGCGCCTCAAATTCCGCACCTCCTACGGGCAAAATCAACTCGCCCATGCCGTCGAGGTCGCCAGGCTGGCCGGCATCCTGGCTGCCGAGCTGGGCGCCAACGTAGAGATCGCCAAGCAGGCCGGCTTCCTGCACGACATCGGAAAGGCCATGGACCACAATCAGGAAGGCACCCATGCCCGCCTGGGCGCGGAATTCTGCCGCCGCTACGGCGTCAACCCCATCGTGGTCAACGCCATCGAATCCCATCACCACGAGGTGGACCAGCTCAGCGTGGAAGCGATCATCGTCGAGGCCGCAGATGCCATCTCCGGCGCCCGCCCCGGCGCCCGTCGCGAGGACCTGGAAGCCTACATCAAACGCATTCGCAGCCTCGAAGAACTCTCGCTCTCCTTCAAAGGTGTGCAGCAGGCCTTCGCCATCCAGGCCGGCCGCGAAATGCGCATCATCGTCAAGCCCGAAGAAATTGATGACCTGGCCGCCGCCCGCCTGGCGCGCGACATTGCCCGCAAGATCGAAGAAACCATGCAATATCCGGGTCAGATCAAAGTGACCGTGATCCGCGAAACGCGCGCCGTGGAGATCGCCCGATAACATGCGCCTGCTCTTCGTCGCCGACGGACGCTCGCCCATCGCCCGCCAGTGGATTCGTTACTTCGCAGATCGGGGAGAGGAAGTTTACCTCGCTTCTACCTATCCGGCCCGGCCAGAGCTACCCCTGGCCGGCTTTCGATTGATCCCGGTCGCCTTCTCCCGGTTTGCTTCCGCCTCAAGCGGAGGGCCACTCCCCTCTTCTCCCACCTGGCGCACCCACCTGCGTCACTGGCTTGCCCCGCTCACCCTGCCGCTGGCAGCGCGGCGTCTGCGTCAGTGGGCGGAGCAAATTCGCCCGCAGCTCGTCCATGCCCTGCGCATTCCCTATGAAGGCATGATCGCCGCCGGCGCACGCCTCCCCCTCCCGTGGCTGGTCTCCGTTTGGGGAAACGACTTCACCCTCCATGCTCCATCCTCCCCGCTCCTCGCCGCATGGACACGCTACACCCTGCGCACCACCCATGCCCTTCATGCCGATTGTCAACGCGACATTCGCCTGGCGCGAAATTGGGGCTTACCGGAGGGGCGTCCCACCCTGGTCATCCCTGGCAATGGCGGCGTCCAGCGCGCCATTTTCTTCCCCCCGCCGGCCCCGGTTGAACGTCCGCTCATTGTAAACCCTCGCGGTCTACGCGCCTACATCCGCAACGATCTCTTCTTCCAGGCTGCCCGCATCGTGCTCCAACGCGTTCCGCAAGCGCGTTTTCTCTGTGTTGGCATGGCCGGTCACCCCGCCATCGAAAACCTGGTGCGCGCCCTCGGCCTGGAAACAGCAGTCACCCTCCTCCCTTCTCTGCCCCATCCTCAAATGGCCGAAATCTACCGCCAGGCAAGCATCCTCATCTCCCCCAGCGTTCATGATGGCACCCCCAACTCCCTCCTGGAGGGCATGGCCTGTGGAGTCTTCCCGGTCGCAGGCGATCTCGAATCCATTCGTGAGTGGATCGATCACGGTCAGAACGGCCTGCTGTATCCCCCTCTCCAGGTCCAGGCCATGGCGGAAGCCCTGCATCAAGCGATCACCGATCCCCGGTTGCGTCAACGCGCCCGTGAACACAACCTGGAGCTGATCGCCCGCCGTGCCGATTACGAAACGTGCATGGCGCAGGCTGCCACCTTCTACCGCCAGCTCTTATAAATTCAGGCGAAAAAGGGGAACATCGCGCCGCCCGTTGCGGCCACCTCCCCATAGCCATCCTGCTCGAACATCGGAGGGCATCCGACTGCGCCTTCCCGCCGCGACCCGGAGCCGCCTGCTGTTTCCCCCGGCTCCCTGCCCGCCCCGGCCGGTTGGCGCCCTTCCGCCCATCGGGTTACCGCTTTCCTGGCGAGCTCGCACCCTCCCTGCCCCTATTTGCGCTTCACCCACTGGCTTCCCTCATCACCCCCTGTCCCGGCGAGCGGCAAGAGCCGCCGAAGCAATCCCCTTCATGAGCCTCGCAAACGGTAACTGTTCAATTTTGCATCAAAACTGTTGTGTTTGTCATTGCGAGGAGCGTTCTTTGCGACGAAGCAATCCCCAAGCGGTTAATCTGGCCTGATAAATGGGAGACTGCTTCGCCAGAAAACGGCTCGCAATGACATGAAAGAGGGGCAGATATTTCTGCCCCTCCATTCGTTGACGCTTCCCTCCCCTGTCAGCCTGGAAAGCCCCTTCTTCGCCATCCACCCTCTGTTCACGGTCTACCGTCCCCCGTCCATCGTCTGTTCACGGTCTCCCGTCCACCGTTCACCGTCTATCCCCGCGGTCTGCCGTCCGCGGTCTGCGGTCTCTACCCTACCCGGCCTTCTGCGGTGGCTCTAACACCTGATCCACAATCCCATACTCGACCGCCGCCTTCGCATCCAGGTAAAAATCGCGGTCTGTGTCGCGTTCGATGACCTCCAGCGGCTGGCCGGTATGTTTAGAAAGAATCTCGTTCAAAAGAGCCTTCAAACGCAGGATCTGCCGTGCCTGAATCTCAATATCCACCGCCTGCCCCTGGGCGCCGCCCAAAGGCTGATGCATGTGGATCGTCGCATGGGGTAAGGCATAGCGTCGGCCCTTGGTGCCGGCGGTCAACAACACCGTCCCAAAAGAAGCCGTCACCCCTACCGCCACCGTGCTGATCGGATTGGTGATCATCTGCATCGTATCGTAAATAGCCAGGCCGGCATAAATCTGCCCACCGGGCGAGTTGATATACATCTGGATTTCGCGTTCCGGGTCTTCGTGATTGAGATACAACAACTGAGCGACGATCAGATTCGCCACCTGATCGTCAATGGGCGTTCCCAGGAACACAATCCGCTCTTTCAGCAGCAGGGAATAAATGTCATAGGCGCGTTCCCCGCGCCCGGAAGATTCAATCACCATCGGGATCACGTTCTTAAAATTTGGGATCATGGTATCTCCTCATCGCATCCAGATTGAAAGTACGATGTCGCAAGCGATCAGCCTTCCGTTGAGGGCTGATCCTGCGCCGCCTCATTGGCCTGTACGACTGCGGGAACCTGCTCTTCCCCAGATTGCTCAGATTGTTGCGATTCGCTTGCCTGCGCCGCAGCCTCCTGCTCCATGCGTTCCAGCGCTCCCGAGGCCAGATCACTCAGGAACAACCTGACCTTTTCTCTCACCAGCCGGGAGCCGGCTTGTCGAAAAACGTTTTCCGCAAATTCCTGCTCCTTGAGAAGCTTTTTGAACCTTACAGGATCTTCCATCTCCTCATAATCCCTCAGTACCTCCTCTATCTTTTCTTCCAGTTCTGTCAGGTCTGCACCTATCTTCTCTCGTTGAATAATCTCTCGCCTAAGAAGCATTTGCTCAATGCTTCTCCTTAGCGATGGAATCACCTCTTGCTCCAGATACTCTTCTTCTGTCATTCCTGCTTGCTGCAAAAATCCTTCCCACGTCAAGCCAAATTCTGAGACCTCTTCTTTTTTATTTTCAAGGATTCTCGCTGCGAATCTTTCCATAAGACTTTGGGGATACGCGAATCGGGTGCGGGTGCGTAATGCCTCCAGTACTTCTTCGCCATGCTCAAGCCGGGCCTCCATTTGGAGCGATTCGCGCACGGCCTGGCGAAGTTCTTCCTCCGACGAAAATTCCAATATCTTCGCCAGCTCTTCTCGCGTTGGCAGCGTCGTCGAATAAACGCTGAGAATTTTCACTTTTAGCGGTTCTCCCCCTTGAGTCTGAAACTCATATTCTTCCCCACTTTTTCTTCCGATGAAGCTATGAAGAAACTGCGTGTCCGCTTGAATATCTTTCTGCAAAGGATCAAGATAGATACGGAGAGTTTCACTTTCTCCCTTGAGGCTCACATCGGCATCTACTGAATCTCCCCATTGAGCTTCTCGATCCACCTGCTCAAATGTTGCAAAGTGAAACTGGGCGTGTTCGATCTCTTTTTCCACTTCCTCTTCCTCCACCTCTATCAGCGGGATGCGCAACTGGCGATAATCTTCCGGGAGCACCACTTCAGCCAGCAGGGGGACTGAAAAGGTCAAATGGAGTTCTCCCTGCGGAGTAAGCTCGTACTTTTCCAGCGTTGCCACATCTTCTGCTTCCAGGCCGGCCTGTTTCATAGCCTCAGAATATACTTCGTCCGCAATTTCATCGAGGGCCTGATGCACAATCGCCTCTTCGCCGATAAAACGAACGACGATCTCATAAGGCGCCTTCCCGCGTCGGAAACCGGGTATAGAAACGTCTTTGGAAATTTTCCGCGCTGCACGTCGTTTGGCCTGCTCCAGGCGTTCCTTTTCGACCCAAACGTCCAGTGTGGCTTCATGCCTTTCTTGATTAACCGTGTATTCTACTTTCATCTCCGTTATCACCTCTGAAAAAGAATGAAGTGGGGACGGTGGGATTTGAACCCACACGCCTTTCGGCACCTGATCCTAAGTCAGGCCCGTCTGCCAGTTCCGGCACGTCCCCAGATACAGTTGAATTCATTGCAAAAAGGTGATGACTCCGCTGCAAAAACCCTGAAGTTTCACCACGAAGGCACAAAGGCACAGAGTTTCCTTTTCTACTGGTGCTTGTGTCTCCGTGTCTTTGTGGTTCAATTTTTACCTTTTGAAGTAAAGTCTTTTTTGTCTCCTGTCAACACAGGCTGAGCTGGCAAAGTGCTGGCTGACTATGACCTCGTCGCAAAAGTGCTCTTCTCACCACAGAGACTCAATGACTTTCTGTACACTTCGGGATGAGTTTTGCATCGGACGCAAATTATACCCCAATTCAAGCACTTCACCCGCGCTTGCCGTACCATCATTCGAGGTACTGTATCTTTCGTTCAGGAAATTCCGAACACAATTGGGGGGTATACCGCA
>JAGHYK010000129.1 GCA_017743695.1 Chloroflexota bacterium | reverse complement strand
CTTGTGTGGCAGATCATGAGGCCCTTATTTTCTTTCCCCCTGGATGGCCAGTTCCGACAGCCCGAAGCGCCTGCTCCGCTGACTCTCTGCGGTTTAGCCGCTGCAGCAGGTCATTCCGCTCATTGCGGCGGGCGATGAATGCGCACGTAGATCGAAATCCCTAACAGGCCCAGGAATAGCCCGGAGACCGAAGCCGCATAGGAAAGGAAATTCAGGAAAAAAGTAGAGGGGAGGAGGCGCATCACCATCAAGAATGGCAGAAGCGCCCCCAAAAAGACCAGCACACCTCCCACTCCGATCAACCAGCGATATTCCGGCATTGTGCTCCCAAAGGGTCACCGCTCCCGCTGCTCCTCATACAGCCAGCAGGAAGTCAAATGAGCGGGATATGGCTCGAACTCCGGCGGCTCCTGCACTTCGCACAACCCCTGAATCATGCGATTACAGCGCGGGTGGAAACGACACCCGTTCGGCGGCTTGACCAGGCTCGGCGGCTCACCGGGCGGCACCTCTTTGAACCGGCGCGCGTTCTCGGCATCCGGGTCCGAAGTGGCCGCCAGAAGCGCATGGGTATAGGGATGGAGCGGATGTTCCAGCAGAGACCGGATCGGCGCCTTCTCGATCAGCCTCCCGGCATACATCACAAAGATACGCTCCGAAAAGTATTTCACAGTAGAAAGATCGTGGGTAATATAGAGAAACGCCAGGTTGTGCCGCTCTTGAAGACTGCGCAACAGCTTGAGAATCTCCACCCGCACCGAAGCATCCAGCATCGAAACCGGCTCATCGGCGACAATCAGCTTGGGATTCAAGATCATGGCGCGCGCGATCACAACCCGCTGCTGCTGCCCTCCACTGAGCATGTGCGGGAACTTGCCCAGGTAATCCTCCACCGGGAATAACTTGACCTCTTCCAGGACGCGCCGAATGCGGTCCTGACGCTCGCGCCGATCCCTGACACCGGCGATCAGCAGCGGTTCCTCCAGAATGCGCTCGACGTTCATAAAGGGTGGCAACGCACCATAAGGGTCTTGTTGGACATAGCCAACCTGCGAACGATACCAGCGCATTCCATCCCGCCCCAAAGCATGAATATCCTTGCCCTCAAAGAGCACCTGGCCTTCCGTAGGACGATGCAGACCGAGGATGGTGCGCATCAGGCTGGACTTCCCACAACCACTTTCCCCCACCACCGCAATCGCTTCCCCGCGATGCAGGTCGAAAGAGACGCCATCCACAGCGCGTACATGGCCAACGATCCCGAATCCGAAGCGTCGCAGCTCAAACCAGACACGCAGGTTGCGCACCGAAAGCAAAACTTCCCTTTCGCTGCTTGAAGAATTCAAAGAAACCTGTTCCTGAGTAAGCATGATTCGTCCACTCCCTCGTCACGCGTATTTCCAGCAACGGACTCTGCGACCATCTACCTCAAAAACGGGAGGCGCCTCGTCACACTTTGCAAAGCGCAAGGGGCAGCGTTCAGCAAAACGGCAACCCGTTGGCGGTGAAATCAGGCTGGGGGGCTGACCACTGATAAATTCGGGCTCCTGATCGGCGCGCAAACGCGGCACGCTGGCCATGAGCATACGCGAATACGGGTGCAGTGGCTCATGGAAAAAGCGATCCGCATCCGCCCGCTCCACAATCTGCCCTGCATACATCACCGCCACATCGTCGGCCAGTTCACTGGAGGTCGCAATGTCATGGGTAATCAAAATGAAACTTGTGCCCAGTTCTTTTTTGATGCGCTTCAGCACATTGAAAATGTTGGCCTGCGTCAAAAGGTCCAGCGCCGAGGTCGGCTCATCCAGGATGATCAGGCTGGGGGAGGTGACCAGCGCCATCGCCAGGGCGGCGCGCTGACGCATACCGCCGCTCAGCTCAAAGGGATAGCGGGTCAGGAAATCCTGGGGCACGCCAACGTGTTCAAACATGCGCCGCGCAAGTTCCAGAGCTTCGTCGCGGCTCAGGCCTAAATGCACCATCGCCGGCTCTGCGACCTGATCCCCCACGCGCAAAACGGGATTCAGCGCGTTCATTGCGGCTTGCGGCACCATCGAGATCTCCACCCAGCGTACTTTGCGCCGATATTCCTCATCGCTTAGAGACATTACATCGTTGCCTTTGAGATAAATATGCCCATCATAGCGGGCCACATTCCGCGGCAGCAACCGTAAAATCGCCTTCGCCAGCGAACTCTTGCCACATCCCGATTCACCCAAAATCACCACGGCCCGGTGATAATCCAGATCAAAGTCCACACCATCCACAGCCTGGACGGGGCCACGCCGGGTGGAAAAGTGCAACACAAGGTTTTCGACACGTAAAAGAGAAGCGGTATTTTCCATTACACGCCTCGCAAGCGGGGATTGAAGATGCGATCCAGCGAAAAGCCCAGTACAGCAAACGCCAGGCCGCTGATCATGAGCAGGAACGAAGGCTCCAAAACCCAATAGTACATGCCTTTATACAGCGCGCCGTTGAACTCCGCATCCTGAATGATCTTACCCCAGGTAGGCAGGACGGGGTCACCCAGGCCAATCACTGCCAGGGAGGCCTCCAGGAAAACGTAGCTTGGAATACCGCTGACCAGCGCCGGGATCAAGAGGGGTATCAAACGCGGCACCATGTAGCGCAGGATAATGCGCCCATCTCCAGCCCCGTAGGCACGCGCCGCTTCGATATAGGGCATTTCGCGCACCTGCAAAAAGATAGCGCGGTAGCTCTTGATCGCTCCTCCGAAGATGCTCAACAAAACCGTCACTCCAAGGATGACGAAGATGCTCCGGGAATAGAAGGTGCCTACCATGATCAGGATGGGAAGGAAAGGCAATACGAGATTAACTTCGGTGACGCGCTGGATCAGATCGTCCACCCATCCCCCAAACCAGGAACCGATGGCAGCGATCAGCATGGCAGCCAGAGAAGTGCCCACCGAAGCCAGCAAGCCAAACATCAACGCTACCGGTAACCCCC
The DNA here is from genome assembly GCA_017743695.1 of Chloroflexota bacterium. Taxonomy (GTDB): domain Bacteria; phylum Chloroflexota; class Anaerolineae; order Anaerolineales; family Villigracilaceae; genus 630D-37. Next base: position 4,273 of record JAGHYK010000129.1, on the reverse strand, counting down.
AAAGCAACCCAACCTTCAGATCGCGCCGCAAGTGATCGGTGCCAAACCAGCCGTACACTTTCCCATACTGCACAAACTCCACATCTACGTCGGTATTCGCCTCAAAGGTCAAAATTTCAACCTTCAGGCGATACTCTCCTTTAAGGGGACGGGGAGGCGAACTTTGGGGATCAACAAACAGCCCGATGTTATGCTCCTCACCCCCCAATCGCTGGATCAACTTCTGATCCTGGGCAAAGCGGTAGTTAAACTTTGCGCTCTGGAGACCAAAATCGGAAACGCGCAGCGAACGCCCATCGGGGGTTTTCCAGGATAGGGAGACGAAAGGCGGCTTAAAGGTATCGCTTGAAGTTACGTAAAAGTACATCGAAAGTTCCTGCGGGAACTGATCGGCATAAAATGGAATGGTGAACTCCATAACAATGCGCCGGCCATCCCCGGCAGGCTCATAAGTTTTCCATTCTGGATGCTGACGCGTATCCAGAATCAGCGTTTCCGGCAATTTTTCGCGGCGGAACCAGTTCACCCATTTCGGAGGGACGGTCTTGGGCAGTTGATACCAGACAGATTCTCCCCCGCGCCACAAGCGCACCGCTTCCCGATAGGGAATGGCGATCACGATCCAGATTGAGGCAATGATCATGAAAACGATAAGAATCAGACTCGCGACCGCCGAAGGATAGTAACGAAGTTCTTGCCAGGTACGTTTAAGCTCATTCATGCGTTACGCTCCTGCCCGCCGATTTTGACACGCGGATCTACAATGGCGTAGATAAAATCCAGCAAAAACACCGTGATCGCCAGCAGATAGGCATAGATCACAGTGGAAGCGACAATGACCGGTACATCAAACAAGCCTACGGCGAAAAACAGCGTCCGTCCCAATCCAGGCCAGTTGAAAATGGTTTCAAAGATCGGCGCACCGGTCCACAGGCCAATGATCAGCAGAGCAAAACTGGTGATGATGGTGGGGAGGGTGGGACGGAGCACATATCGCCGTTCAATATCACGATCTTTCAACCCTTTGGCTTTCGCCATTTCGACATAATCTTCACTGGAATAGATGAGAAAGAACGTGCGATTGCTATAGACGCTCAAGAAAATCGAACTGAGCGTGATCGCCGTCACCGGCAATACCAGGTGATATAACAGGTCTAATGCGTAAAGGAAAGGATTCTCCGGGGGGGGAATTCGCACCATGCCCCCAAACGGAAAGATCTTCAAAACCGCAGCAAAAACTACAATCAGAAAGATACCGTAAAACCAACCCGGCGCTGAAGAAAGCGGCGAAAGGGCTACGGTCAGTTTATCCCAGAAACTTCCATAACGTCTGGAAAGCGAAAGCCCCAGGAAAAGGGCCAGAAAGAAGAGGACAAGGTCAGAAACGCCAAACAGGAGCAAGGTCGCCGGGAGCCGCTCCAGGAGGATTAAGCGCACCTGGCGTGAGCCACTATCACTGGTCAACTGGAACGAACGGCCTAAGTTTAGCGTCAAGGCATTCGTCAGGAAGCGAAAACTGCGAATGACAAAAGGCTGATCCAGGCCATAGCGCTTTTCTTCCAGGCGGATCAAATCTTCCATGCGCTTCTGACGAGCCTCCGGCGGCAGGTTACGCAATGTGGGGTCCGCCAGAACACGCGCCTGTACTCCCTCGCGGATCTCGCCCCGCCGAATCTGATCGAGATACCCGCCCATATTGGCAATCAGAATGGTCAGGTAAATTCCTACCACCACCGTGACCATCAAAGTAAGCAGTCGCACAATCGTATAACGCGTTATGCGTTGCAACGTCTGAAGGGTTGCCTTACGCGCAATAGAACCACTGACAGCAATCTGGCTCATCGTCTCTCGCCCTTTTCAGAATAAAAAGCCTGATAGGGGAAGCCCCCTATCAGGCATATCGTTTCCGTGAAGGTTATGGCACGGTGACAAACTGGACGCTCTGGAAGGAGGGGATGCTGACCACTTTGGACACCACCACCACCTCGAGCTTGTTCGTACCGGCTGCCAGGCCCTTGGTCACATCCGCGCTCAAGACAACCTGATACTTGCCATCGGCGACGAAAGTGGCATCCCCTTTCGCCACCAGATTGTTGCTGGCATCGAAGAGCAGGTATTTGACCGAAGCCAGTTCCGCAGCCGGATAGGCCTGGCCCTTGAAGGTGACGGAGACATCAAAGGTGGCCGAATCGCCCGCCTTGACCTGCGCCGGGCCATCCACCGAGACGGTCGCGATCTTTGGCTCGCTGAAGCGCGCCCATTTATCCGCCGTATCGGGGAAGTCAGCGAAGCGCTTCAGCACCAGCGATTTCTCGGTGGTGAAGACCTTATCCAGGTAGAAGGGACCGGTGCCAACCCAGAAGTGACCATGAGCTTTATACCACTTCTGCAAATTGGCATAACGGGCCTTTGCTTCACTGGCCTTTACATACTGACCCAGCGTCGGCTCATACGGAACATAGCCGGCGGAAGCATCCTGATCCAGATAACCTTTCAGGATCTCCAGGCTCGGGCCGCCAATGTAGGAGGTCCACTCTACCTGATTGGCATTCGCCTTATCCGAGGAGAAGGCCAGCTTGTTGTCAGCTTCGGCCTGAATACCCAGGGCCAGCGCATGCCACGGCAATTGACCCTGGGCATAGCTTGGCCACCAGGTGCTCACCGTCAACTCGGCATCCAGCAGATAATAGTCGTCATAGGTTTCGATGGTGAGCGGATCGGTGGAAACGATGCGCACGCCCTTGAAGTGGGAGAGGAAGGACTCCAGATTGGAGGCTGCCGCTTCGTCGTAGATCTTGCTCTCAGGTTTGCCGGGATCGAAGGTCAGGATCATGCCCATGATGAAATCACCCAGCGTCAACGGCGAACCATCATGCCACTTGACCTTCCGGAACAGATCCTTCGGGTAAACCACAGTGGTCTTAACTTTGGCAGTCACTCCATCCGGGAACTTCTCGCCAACGGTGATGAACTTTTGATTGGCTGCATCCCAATCGGCCCAGGCATCCGCAGGCACTTTGATCTCAGGCTCAAACTTCAGGTCAACCCAATCCAGCGTCTTAGAGATAGGCAGGCCTTGCTGTGCCACTACTTCTGCCTTCTCAATGCGCTGTGGCCAGGCCAGCCCGGTGTAAGGATCGGGCATTGTAGCCACATCCGCGGTCGCGCGGATCGCCATCTGATCGGAAATCCAGTTGGAACCACCCAGCGGATTCCACGGATCTACTGGAATGCCATTGACCGCAATGCGGATTTCGCCACCCTTCTTATCCGTGAACTGGATGGTGTAAGGCCAGAGACGAGAACCGGAAACACCGCCAGCCAGGTCCGAAGCCACCTGGAGGTTGGCGCGCGCCGGGCTGAAAGAGACCTGATCAACCAGCCAGACCCGCACCGAATCCTTCAGCGCCAGCTCCATGGACTGCTGGAACAACTGACCGCGTTCTTCCATCGTATTGAAATCGTTGTTCCAGAGCTTCTCGGCAACGGCATAGAATTCATCAGAAGGCGTATAAGCCTGCCAGAGCGGTGTACCACCACCCAGTTTCGTATAGAAGTATGCAAAGTTTGAACCATCATCCCGCGAAATCGCTGTGGTGATCCAGCCGCCCGTGTAAACATTCCACTGACCTTCCGCAGGATCGCCGCGGAGCCAGATCGGTGAGGCCTCTTTGCGGCTCTTGTACTGGCGATCCACGACAAAGCCCGCATCTTCGAGCAGACCGGCTACATAATCCCCAATTTGTTTGCGCTCATCCTCAATGCGGATGATGAAAATTACCTTGATCGGCTGGCCATTTTGCTGCCATTTGCCGTCTGATCCCAGTGTTGCGCCCAAGGCCTCCATGCGCTCCTTGATGATGGCTTTAGCCTTGTCAGGATTGTAGGCATACTTGTTCTCCAGCGCGCGCGCTACATCCACATAGCGAGCGTAATCCGGGAACGAGGAGCTGAGCGGCAACAGCTTGGGCACTGCCAGACCGCCGTAAATCTCCTGCACGATGTAGTTGCGATCCACCAGCATATTGATCGCTTCGCGAATCTGCGGATCGCCAAAGGGGTTCAGGCGGCCATCCTTGAAGTTCAGCACCGGGTTAAAGGTTAATTCGGTGTAGGTTCCCAGTGATGTGTAGTAGCGCAGGTTCGGGTCGTTCTTCACCACCTTGAAGTTCTCGGGGTTGGAGACCGTCTCAGCAAAGAGATCCAACTGACCCGCCTGAAGCTGGGAAATCGCCACATCGGGTGAGTCAATGCTGCTAAAGACGACCGAATC